>NZ_JCBANH010000002.1:0-136593 GCF_059760925.1 Achromobacter sp. 1011791174 | reverse complement strand
GCTCCGACCCATGCCCCATCCGGCCCGCCCTGCGGCGCGGGCGGACGCGGCGCGGGGACGCGCGATGCCGGCTGCGCCGGCAAGGCCGCGGGCTTGAACAGGGAGGCAGCGGCCGGCGCCGCATCGGGGCGCGGCCGCGCCAGGAAGGCGAAGCAATGCGGCATCGCCACCGGCGGCAACCGGCGCGCCGTGAGCAGGCTGGTTTCGGCCGGGCCCACGAACAGCACGCCATCCTCGCGCGTGTGACGCCTGAGCACCTGCACGGCGCGCTCCTGGGTAGCCTGATCGAAATAGATCAACAGGTTGCGGCAGAACACGAAGTCGTAGGCCGGCGCGTGGGCCAGCAGGCCGGCGTCGAACAGATTGCCCGACTGGAAGCGCACCCGCTCCATCACCTGCGCGGACAGCTGGTGGCCGTCGCCGGTCTCGGTGAAATAGCGGTCCCGGTAGTCCAGCGCGTCGCCACGGAAGGAATTGCGCCCGTACAGGCCCCGGCGCGCGAACTGGACCACGCGCTCGCTGATGTCCAGCGCATCGATCTGGAAGCGCGAGGCCGGCACGCCGGCGTCCAGCAGGGCCATGGCGATGGAATACGGCTCCTCGCCGCTCGAACAGGGCAGGCTCAGCACGCGCAGCACACGCTCGTCGGCCGCGCCGGCGCCGAACAGCCGCTCGCAGGCCAGCTGCGCCATCGCCTGCTGCGACTCCGGATAGCGGAAGAACCAGGTCTCGGGCACGACCACCGATTCGATCAGCAGCTGCATCTCGGCGGGCGAGGCCTGCACCCGCATCAGGTAGTCGCGCTCATCGTCCACGCCGGTCGCGCTCATGCGGTGGCGCACGGCGCGCTCGACCGCGGCCGCGCCGATCGAGCGGCTGTCCAGCCCCATCTTGCGCTTGAGCAGGCCGCTGAACTCGTCGACCAGCATCATGACGCCGCTCCCGGCCGCGCGGCATCGGGCGCGGGATACAACAGCGCCCGCGCCTCGGGCGGCAACAGGTCATCGACGGTCACGGCCTGCACCATGCCGGCGGCATCGGACAGGACCGGACCGAGATAGCGCGCCTGCCGGTTGTCCAGCGCCAGCGGCCGGAAAGCGGCCGGGTCGAAGTGCACGGTTTCGGTCGCCTGCTCCAGGATCAGCCCCAGCACCCGCTCGCCGCCCAGGGCCGGCGCGCGATAGCGCAGCAGCGCCAGCCGCGTGCTGGTGACGGTGGCTGCCTGGCCGCAGCCGGCCAGCGCGCTCATGTCGATGACCGGCACGCCCTCGCCGCGCCTGGACAACAGGCCCGCCACCCACGCCGGCGTGCCCGGCACGCGCTTGAGCGGACGCCAGCCCAGCACCTCGATGATGTCGGCCGCGTCCAGCGCATAGCGGTCCCGGCCGATGCGAAACAGCAGGTAAAGCCGTCGTCCCGTGGACGCGGCGGCCGGCGGCGCGGACAGGGATTCGGTCATGATGGCGGTCACACCTTGAAGCGGGACACGCCGCTGCGCAGGTCGTTGGCCACCAGCGTCAGTTCCTCGATGGCCAGGCTGGACTGGCGCAGCGATTCCACGGTCTGCTGCGCGGCGTCGCTGAGCTGCTGCAGGGCCTAGTTGATCTGCTCCGCGCCGGTGGCCTGGGCCTGCATGCCTTCGTTGACCATCTGCACGCGCGGCGCCAGCGTCTGCACCTGCTGGATGATCTGCGACAGCTGATCGCCGACCTGCTGCATGTCGGCCATGCCGCGCCGCACTTCCTCGGAGAACTTGTCCATGCCCATCACGCCGGCCGAGACCGAGGACTGGATCTCGCGCACCATCTGCTCGATGTCATAGGTGGCGACGGCGGTCTGGTCGGCCAGGCGGCGGATCTCGGTGGCCACGACCACGAAGCCGCGGCCATACTCGCCGGCCTTTTCCGCCTCGATGGCGGCGTTCAGCGACAGCAGGTTGGTCTGGTCGGCCACCTTGGTGATCGTGGTCACGACCTGGGTGATGTTGCCGGCCTTCTCGTTCAGGATGGCCAGCTTGGCGTTGACCGAGCCGGCCGCGTCCACCACGTTGCGCATGGTGTCTTCCATGCGCGCCAAGCCGACCTGGCCGCTGCCGGCCAGCGAGGCGGTCTGCTCGGCCGCGCCCGACACCTCGGTCATGGTGCGCACCAGCTCGCGCGAAGTGGCGGAAATCTCGCGCGAGGTGGCGCCGATCTCGGTGGTGGTGGCCGCCACTTCGGACGCGGTGGCCTGCTGCTGCTTGGACGTGGCCGCGATTTCGGTGACCGAGGTGGCGACCTGCACGGCCGAGCGCTGGGTCTTGCCGACCAGGCCGGTCAGCTCGTCCACCATGCCGTTGAAGCCGGTTTCGATGGCGTTGAATTCGTCCTTGCGCGCCAGGCGCAGGCGACGGCTGAGATCGCCGCTGCCGGTCAGTTCCAGGGTGCGGACGATGTCGCGCATGGGATCGACGATGGCACGCAACAGCAGATAGCCGCAGATGATGGCCGCGACGATGGCCATGGCCAGCGAGATCAGCATGCCGTATTCGGCGGTGTCCACGGCCTTGCCGATGCTGGTGCTGGACAGGTCGGCCTGCGCCTTGTTGGCCGCCACGATCTGGGCGATCAATTCGCGTCCGGAATAGAAGGCGGGGCGCAACTCGGTCTTGATCCGGGCCTCAATGCGCGCCTGGTCGACCTGCCCGGAAGCGCCCAGGATGTCGCCGCGGATGCGCTTGTATTCCTGCAGCGCCTTCTCGAAGCTCTCGAACATCTTGATGTCGTCGGCGCGCGACATGGTGCGGCGGTAATGCTCGACGTTGGCATCGAGCGCCTGATCGCTTTTCGGCAGCGTGTCGAGCAGCGTGCGGCGCTCCTGCTCGGTGTCCGCGCGAAAGGCGTCCTGCAGCGCCACGAAGCCGCCGAACCAGGCCGAGCGGATCTCGGTGCTGTAGTACAGGCCCGGCACCGCGTCATCCCTGATGGTCATGGCCTCGGCCTCGATGTGCAGCAGCCGACGGTAGTCGACCACCACCATCAGCGTCATGATGGCCAGGATGACCAGGAAGCTGGCGAGGATGCGTTGGCGCAGAGTCAGATTCTTCATGCCGGGGGACCTTGTGCGAAAACGGCGCGGTCCGTCATGCGGGCCGCGCCGAGGGATGTTCCGGCGCCGCTTGCGGCGACGCTGGCACCCCGTCCATTACGGAGGTGTTCAAAGATCCAACAATTATTGCAAAGCCGTCGCCGGCAAGCCATGAAAATAGGGGGGCAACCCCCAATAAAGCCCGTTCCCGTCGGGAAAAAGCAAAGCCCGGTTACAACGGGCTTGTCTTTTTCCCTGTCAGACCGTACCGAAGCCGGCAGTCCGGCCCCGGTTCTCGCGCCGTTCAACCGGCCCAGAGCGCCGTCGGCGGCCGGGCCGACACCCAGTCCCGCGCCTGCCCGTAAGCATGGGCCAGCCGCAACACGTCGAGGTCGCCCTGGGGCGGCCCGATCAGCTGCAATCCCGCCGGCAGGCCGGCCTGGCCGAAGCCGGCCGGCACGCTGATCACCGGGCAGCCGGACAGCGTCCAGGGCGTCACCACCTCCATCCAGCGGTGGTAGGTGTCCATGTCGCGGTCCGCGATCCGCTTGGGCCAGTCCAGCTCGGCGTCGAAGGGAAAGACCTGGGCCGTGGGCACGGCCAGATAGTCGAACTCCTCGAACATGGCCAACACCGTCTGATACCAGGCGCTGCGCTCGGTGGATGCCTGATAGACCTGCTGCGCGGTCATGCCTGACAAGCCCTCCACTTCCCAGACCAGCGCCGGCTTGACCAGCGCGCGCTTGGCCGGATCCTGCAGCAGCGCCTGGAACTGGCCGCCCACCATCAGGTGGCGATGCGCCAGCCAGATGCGCCACAGACGCTCGCCGTCGAACGGCACGCGATGGGCGTCGACCTCGCAGCCCACCGTCCGCAGATCCTCCAGCGCCGCCTCGCACAGCGCCAGCACCCCCGGCTCCATCGGCAGGTGGCCGCCCCAGTCGCCCAGCCAGCCGATGCGCTTGCCGCGCAGGTCGGCGTCCAGCGGCTGCGCGAACTGCGCCGGATCGCCGGTCAGCGACAAGGGCACGCGGCGGTCATGGCCGGCCAGCACCGACAGCATCAACGCCACGTCGCGCGGGCTGCGACCCATCGGCCCTTCGTAGGCCAGCTGCTTGAGGAACACTTCCGGCGCCGGGCCGTAGGGCACGCGGCCCGCCGAGGGCCGGAAACCGTAAACGTTGCAGAAGCCCGCCGGATTGCGCAGCGAGCCGCCAAAGTCGCTGCCGTCGGCCACCGGCAGCATGCGCGCCGCCAATGCCGCGGCCGCCCCGCCGCTGCTGCCGCCGGCGCTGCGCGTCAGGTCATAGGGATTGCGGGTGATGCCGTAGACCTTGTTGTAGGTATGCGAACCCAGGCCGAACTCGGGCACGTTGCTGCGCCCGATGAAGATCGCGCCGGCCGCGCGCATGCGTTCGGCGATGATGGAATCGTGCGCAGTCACCTGATCCTTGAACACCAGTGAGCCCATCGACGTCACCATGCCGCGCACCGCCGTCAGGTCCTTGGGCGCCTGCGGCATGCCGTGCAGCCAGCCCCGCCACTGGCCGGCCGCCAGCTCGGCGTCACGGACATCGGCTTCGCGCAGCAGCGCGTCGCTGTCCCGGCGCGCCACGATGGCGTTGACCGCCGGATTGACGCGGTCGATATGCGTCAGATAGGCGGCCATGACTTCACGGCACGACACATGACGCTGGCGTATGGCATCCGACAGAGCCTGCGCCGACAGGGCGACGATATCGTTCAGGGCCGGCTGGGCGGCGGCTGCATGCATGCTTTTCTCCTTGTGGCGCGGCCTGCGGCGGCGCGCTGTCGTTTTGTCGGACCGAGGCATCGTGGCCCCGGTCCCCGCGCATATACTACGCCGCGCGGCCGTTCGCGGCAGCGCGAAACTGCGGCGCCAGACATCGGACCGGCTCGGACGCTCGAGTTGCGCGTGGTCCGAGGACGGGCCGCCGGCCGCGCACTGACCCAAATAGGAATTTATTTCGTTATCGCGAAAAGCGGGGGCAGTTCGCGTCGACGCACCGCCCTTCAGGGGAACAGGCGCTGCGCCAGATGGTCGATGAAGACCCGCAGCTTGGGAGAAACATGCCGGCTCGCCGGCCACAACGCCCACAAGGTGCCGTTGCCCCGGGTGCGCTCTTCCATCACGATGCGCAGACTGCCCTCGGCCAGCTCCCGGCGCACGGTGAAGTCCGGCAGGCAGACAATGCCCTGCGCGTTCAGCGCCAGGTGGATACGCATCTCCACGCTATTGCAGACCAGCGTCAGCGGCAGTTCGGGCGCCTGCGCCTCGGCCGCCGTCTTCAGCGGCCAGCGCTCGAGCCGGCCGGTGCTGGGATAGCGGTAATGCAGGCAGGCGTGGCGCTGCAGGTCGGCGGCCTTGCGCGGCTCGCCGTGCTGGCGCAGGTACTCGGGCGACGCCACCAGGATGCGGCGGAACGCGCCCAGCCGCCGGCGCTTGAGCCCGGAATCGTCCATCTCGCCCGTGCGCACCACGGCGTCATAGCCGTCGCCGATCACGTCGACCATGCGGTCGGTGAAATCCAGGTCCAGCGATACGTCGGGATAGCGCTGCATGAACTCGGCGATGGCCGGCTCGAACAGGCCGCTGTAGCGCGGCAGGCTCACCCGCAGCTTGCCGCGCGGCGCATCGGATGCCTCTGACAGCTCCAGCTCGGCCGCTTCGACCTCGCACAGGATGCGGCGGCAGCGCTCCAGGAACTTCTCGCCTTCCGGCGTCAGCGCGATATGCCGCGTGCTGCGGTGGAACAACCGCACCTTCAGCCGTTCCTCCATGCGCGCCACGCTCTTGCCCACCGCCGATGGCGACACGCCCAGCACGCGTCCCGCCTCGGAAAAACTGCGCGTTTCCGCCACCAGCACGAACACGCTGATGCCGCTCAGGCTGTCCATCGCCACCGCTCCCTGGCTTGCCGCGACAGCGCCGCGGACTTCTGCATTACGGACTTCAATGTCCTGAATATTCGGAATACTAGCCTGTTTTTCTTTAAGGGCCAGCCCCCTATTCTTGCCGGGACCGTGGCGCCAGGCGCGCCTCTCCTCTTGGCTTCCCGCAACATGACGACTGACCCGAACTCCGTTTCCACGACTTCCCGGCGCTGGCTGCAGCTGATTTCCGCCTGCCTGACCGCCCTGCTCATCCCGCTCTGCTTCACCGGCCCGGCCGTGGTGCTGCCGTCCATCAGCCAGGCCCTGGGCGGCACGCCCGTCGAGTTGAACTGGGTGCTCAACGGCTACATCCTGGCCTATGGCAGCGTGATCATGGTGGCCGGCAGCCTGGTCGACCTGATCGGCCCGCGCCGCGTCTGGCTGCTGGGCCTGGCGCTGTTCTGCGCCGCCACTTTCCTGCTGCCGCTGGCGCCGTCGGTCTTCTGGATGGACGTGCTGCGGCTGGTCCAGGGCACGGGCGGCGCGGCCGCCTTCGCCGCCGCCATGTCCTCGCTGGCGCCGCTGTTCCACGGCGCGGCGCGCGCCCGCGCCTTCAGCCTGCTGGGCACCACCTTCGGCATCGGCCTGTCCTTCGGTCCGCTGGCTTCCGGCTGGCTGGTCGAGGCGGCGGGATGGCAATGGGTGTTCCTGGCCACCGGCCTGGTCGGCCTGCTGGGCGCGGCCATGGTCGCGGCCAGCGTGCGCGCGACGCCGGCTGGCATGCGCGGCCGGCTCGACTGGCGCGGCGCGCTCTGCTTCACCGGCGCGCTGGGCCTGTTCACCTGCGGCATGCTGCTGGCGCCCGAAACCGGCTGGCGCAGCCCCGGCGTGCTCGCCGCGCTGCTGGCCTCGGCCGTGCTGGCCGTGGCCTTCGTGCGCGTCGAGCGCCGCATCGCCAGCCCGCTGCTGGAGCTGGGCCTGTTCCGCAACGCCCGCTTCGTCGGCGTGCAGGCGCTGGCCGCCTCGCCTGCCTTTCTTTTCATCGCGCTGATCGCCATGCTGCCGGGACGCTTCATCGGCATGGACGGCTACGGCGCGCTGGCGGCCGGCCAGCTCATGATCGGCCTGGCCGCGCCGCTGCTGGTCGTGCCCTTCCTGGCCGCGCTGCTGACGCGCTGGTTCAGCCATGGCCTGCTGTCGGCGGCGGGCCTGCTGGTCGCGGGCGGCGGCCTGCTCATGCTGGACGGCGCCCTGGCGCAAGGCGGCGGCCTGCTCCTGCCCATGGGCCTGATCGGCGCCGGCATCGGCCTGCCCTGGGGCCTGATGGATGCACTGGCGGTCAGCGTGGTGGACAAGGACAAGGTCGGCATGGCCACCGGCATCTTCAACACGGTGCGGGTGTCGGCCGACGGCGTGGCCATCGCGGTGCTGAGCGCGCTGCTGGCCTTCCTGATCCAGGCTCGGCTGGGCGCGGCGCTGCCCGCCGACCCCGCGTTGGCCCTGGCCGCGAACCGCGCCGCGCTGGGTCAGCTGGCCGAGGCGTCCGCCCTGCTGCCGGGCGCGGCCGACCTGCTGCGCCAAAGCTACGTCCAGGCCTTTGGCGTCGTGCTGCGGGTGCTGGCGGCCATCGCGGCGCTGACCGCCGTGCTGATCTACGCGCTGCTCGGCAGGCGCGAAGGCGCGCTCGCCGGCGGCCGCGCCACGGCCTGAGCGTCCGCCCTGCCCCGGGAGCATGCGTGCCGCCGGGAGCGGCCCACCTCGCTCGCCGCGAGGCGCCGGCTTGCCCGCCGCCACGCTTGCGCCAGATCAAGCCGGGCCGCTGTGGCGCGCTCTAAGATCGCCTGCCTTCACTTCCGCCCGGAGACGATCCTGGACACGCCGCCCCTCTGCACTGAAGACGATATCCGGGACCTGGTCGAGACCTTCTATGGCAAGGTCCGGTCCGACGCGCTCCTGGGACCGGTGTTCAACGGCATGGTCCACGACTGGGACGAGCACCTGACGCGGCTGTCGGATTTCTGGTCGGCCGTGCTGCTGGGCACGCGGCGCTTTGCCGGCATGCCCATGCCCACGCACGTGGCCATGCCCAATCTCAGCGCCGCCTTGTTCGAACGCTGGCTGGCCCTGTTCGGCCAGACCACCGCCGCGCTGCCCAACCGCCCGATGGCCGACGCCGCGATGCAGATGGCGCAGCGCATGACGCGCAGCCTCTGGTACGGCTACCAGCTGAGCCGCGATCCCAGCCTGCCGCTGGCCGAGTTGCGGCCGGCCACGCCGCCCCACTGACGACGGCCGGACAACACTCCGCAGCGTTCCCGGCCAACCGCGCTCAGCGCAGCGTCCACCAGGCCGGCAGCAGCGCGCGCACCTTGGCGCGGCGGTAGCGGTCGTCGATCAGGTGCACCGTGCCGCTGTCGTGCTCCGTGCGGATCACGCGGCCGGCCGCCTGCACCACCTTCTGCATGCCCGGGTACAGATAGGCGTAGTCGTAGCCGTGTTCCTGGCCGTAGCGCGCGTCCAGCAGGCGCCGCATGTTCTCGTTCACCGGATTGACCTGCGGCAGCCCCAGCGTGGCGATGAAGGCGCCGATCAGCCGCTTGCCGGGCAGGTCCACGCCCTCGGCGAAAGCGCCGCCCAGCACCGCGAAGCCCACGCCGCGCCCCTCTTCCGTGAAACGCCCCAGGAACGCCTTGCGGCCCGCCTCGTCCATGCCCGGCGTCTGCTGCCAGACCGGCACCTGCGGATGGCGCGCGCGCATCAGCTCGGCCACCCGCGCCAGATAATCGAAGCTGCTCAGGAAACCCAGGTAGTTGCCCGGCCGGCTGGTGTACTGGCTGGCGATCAGGTCCGCGATGGGCTCGAGCGAACGCTCGCGGTCGCGGTAGCGCGTGGACACATGGCCGGCCACTCGCACGTCCAGCTGCTCGGCCCGGAACGGCGCGGCCACGTCGATCCAGTCGGTGGCGGCGGGCAGGCCCAGCGTGTCCTGGAAGAAGCGCGGCGGACTGAGCGTGCCCGAGAACAGCACCGTGGCATGCGCGGTCGCGAAGCGCCCGGCCAGGTGCGGCGCGGGAATCACGTTGCGCACGCAGAGCGTGGACAGCGGCGTCTTGGCGCCGGCCGCGCCCGGCTGCGCCAGCGTGGCGTCGAACAGCGCGTGCGGGCCGAACAGCTCGGCCAGGCGCTGGAAGTGCAGCGCCTCGAAATGGAAGGCCAGCACCGGATCGTCCTGCGCCAGCGGCATCTCGGCCAGCGCCTCGGTGATCGCCGCCGTGGCCTTCTGCAGCGCGGCCAGCACGCCCGCCGGCGGCGCGTCATAGGCCTGGTACGGCTCGGCCTGCTTGCGGTTGAAGGCCTGCCAGGAGCGGTGCAACCCGTCCAGCGCCTTCTTCAGCGGCTTGGGCGCGGCCTGGCGCGCGCCGGCCAGCGTGGCCTGCGACAGCTCGGCGGTGTACATGCGACGCGCGCGGTCGACCAGGTTATGCGCCTCGTCCGCCAGCACTGCGACCTTCCACTGACTGGCCTGCGTCAACGCGTGCAGCATGGCCGTGGCGTCGTAGTAATAGTTGTAGTCACCCACCACCACGTCGCTCCAGCGCGTCAATTCCTGCGCCAGGTAATAGGGGCAGACGTCGTGCGCCGCCGCGACCTGGCGCAGCGCAGCGGCGTCCATGCGGCCGTGCGCCAGCGCGCCGGCGCGGGCCCGCGGCAGGCGGTCGTAGAAGCCTCGCGCCAACGGGCAGGACTCGCCATGGCACGCCTTGTCCGGATGCTCGCAGAGCTTGTCGCGCGCCTGCAGCTCCAGCACCCGCAGGCCGGGCGCGGCCGGCTGCGCGTTCAGCGTGTCCAGCGCCTGCAGCGCCAGCGCGCGGCCCGGCCCCTTGGCGGCCAGGAAGAACAGCTTGTCCAGGCCGGCCTCGGGCGCGGCCTTGAGCAGCGGAAACAAGGTGCCCAGCGTTTTGCCGATGCCGGTCGGCGCCTGCGCCAGCAGGCAGCCGCCATCGCGCGCCTTGCGGTAGGCGGCCACCGCCAGCTCGCGCTGGCCGCTGCGGAATTCGTGCGGAAAGCGCAGTGCCTCCAGCGCCGCGTCGCGCGCGCGCCGGTGCGCCTGCTCCTGCCGCGCCCAGGCCAGGTAGCGCTCGCACTGCGCGTTGAAGAACGCCTCCAGCTCGGCCGCCGGATGCGTCTCGGCCAGCATGGTTTCCTCTTCGGTGGCGACGTTGAAATACACCAGCGCCACCGTCAGGCTGGGCAGGCCGCGCGCCTGGCACAGCAGATGGCCGTAGACCTTGGCCTGCGCCCAGTGCGCGGCGCGGTGGTTCTCGCGCACGCTGTCCAGGCGTCCACGATAGGTCTTGATCTCTTCCAGGCGCTTGGCGGCGGGGTCGTAGCCGTCGGCGCGGCCGCGCACCAGCAGTTCGCCGTATTCGCCGGACAGGGCAATCTCGGTTTCATAGCCGGGGCCGCGCCGGCCCGTCACCACGCCGTGCCCGGCCACGCCTTCCTGGCCGGTCGGCGCGGGCGTGAAGCGCAGGTCCAGGTCGCCGGCACGCGCGGTGAACTCGCACAGCGTGCGCACGGCGGCCAAGCAGCTCATCGGCCTTCTCCCTGCGAGGCGGGCGCGACGTCCATGTCCTGCCAGCGCACATGGCAGACGCTGACGGGCATGCCGTGCGACAGGCAATAGTCCAGCCAGCGGATCTGGTTGTCCTGCAGCTTGTCGCCGGGCCCCTTCACCTCGACCAGCTCATAGCGCTTTTCATCCGGCCAGAAGCGGATCAGGTCAGGCAGGCCGGAACGGTTGGTCTTGACGTCGGACAGCAGGCGCTCGAACACGCGCTTCAGGTGAGCCGCCGGCACGCAATCCAGCGCCAGCGCCAGCAGCGGTTCGGACAGCGCGTCCCAGGATACGAAGGGAGACTGCAGGCCCTGCTTGTCGCGGTAGCGGCGCCCTATCTCGTCGCGATACTCCGGCGTGTCCAGCAGCGCGAGGCAGGCCTGGAACTGCGCGGCGCGGCGCGCCGGAAAATCGGGCGCGCCCAGGTCGGCGGGACCGCGCTGGAACGGATGGAAGAATGCGCCCGGCACCGGCGCGAACACCGCCGGCCAGCACAGCAGGCCGAACAGCGCGTTGAACAGCGTGTTCTCGACATAGTGCGCCGGCGCCTCGTCGCGGTGCCAGTGGTCGCGCACGGCCAGTTCCACAGGCAGGCCGTCCGCCGGCCGGGGCAGCACCAGGTCGTGACGCGGCGCGGCGCGCAACCCGGCGGCCGGCGGCCGGGGCTGGCCCAGCGCCCGCCGCAGACGCGGCAACATGCGCGCAACCCGCTGCGCTTCCTCTTCGCTTTCAGGCGCGGCCAGGGCCTGTTCCGCCAGCGCCAGCGCCTCGGGCAGCAATGTCATGCGTTCGTGCACGCGGATGCGGCGGTGGCGCGCGCCCGGATAGGCGCATTGCGCATACACCCGTTCCGCCGCCGGCCAGTCGCCCGCCCGTTCGCAGGCCTGGCCGATGCGCAGCAGCACCTTGGCGCGGCGCTGCTCCAGCCAGCGATTGGCGCTGGCGCAGGCCTGGACCTGAGCCAGCAAGGCGTCCAGCCGCGCGCCCGTCGCCGCCAGCGGCGTCTCGTCCAGCGCCGCGCGGCAGGCATGCAAAGCCAGGTAGCGGTCCACGTCGGCGCGCGACTGGAATGCTCGCGAGGCCGCGTCGAAAGGCACGCTCTCGTACTGGAAAACGCCCAGGTCGGCCAGCACGAACTCCGACCAGTCCTGATGCAGGTTGCCGAAGAACATCAGCCGGAAGCGCTCGCAGACCTCGCCCGCCATCAGGCGCCAGACGGCTTCGCCGGCGTCCGGATGCCAGTCCCGATAGGGTTTCGCATCGGGCTGCCGGGCGCGCAGCGCGTCCAGCAGCTCGGCCTTGCGCGCCGACGCGGGAAGATGGGGAAACAGCCGCAGCAATTCGAGCTTGGTATGCAGGCCGAACAGTTCATCCGGCGTCATGGCCGCGTCCCGGTTCAGCCAGCCCAGCGCCTCCAGCGGCGCGGCGGCCGTCTCGGCCGGGCCGATTTCCTCGTAGATCAGGCCGCTGGCGCGGAACCAAGGCCCGCGCCGCAGCAGCAACCGCGCCAGCAGCGCCTGCGACGGCTGCGGCAAGGCCGCGTAGTCGGCGACGAAACGGCGCTGCGGCTCGTCCAGCACATCGTCATAGCGCTCGGCCACCCAGGCCAGCGCGCGCTGGAAGTTGTGCAGGTAGTAATAACGGTGCGGAGGAAACATCGGCCGGGCCGGCGGGCTGGGAGTGACGGGATGGCCGCGAGCGCGGCCCTGTCAGTTCCAGGCTCCGGCAAAATACTGGATGGATATCCACATATTACCTTGATTGCCGGCCGGGGCGCGATCGTCTCGCGGGCGGTGAAGTCGCCCGAAGACCGCTATTTCCTGGTGATCAGGCCGCTCATGTACTGATTCAGATCGCGGAAGTCCTGGACCGTCCAGGCGTGCGGCGCCAGCTTCACGCCATTCTCCCGCAGCGTCCTGGGTATCAGGTCGCCATTGGGCCGCAGGATGACCGAGGAAACAATGACGCCCGGATAGTCGGTCAGGCGTTTCCGGAACGCGGCCGTCGTCAGGTCGGGCGTCGGCGGATTGCTCTTGTTGGCCAATGGCCCCGTGCCCTTGGCATCCGCGCCGTGGCACATCGCGCATCGCGCCAGGAAGAGCTTTTTCCCATTGCCGACATCCGCGAAGGACGGCGATGCCTGGACAAGCAGGGAAACACCCAGCGCGGCGATACAGAGTGCTTTCATTATTTTGCTGCTCGGAGGGTGCGGATTTGATCCGCCCCCGGTGAATTGGGGCGGCAATCATAGCAGCCGCGCACCCGATCCGGCTCAGCCGTCCAAGGTGAATTGCGGCAGCGCGATATCGTCCGACACCCGCTCGAAGCAGACCCGCACGCGGCTGCCGATGCGCACCGCCTCCGGCGGGCTGTCGACGATGTTGGCCATCATGCGCACGCCCTCGTCCAGGTCGATCGCCGCGACCACGTAGGGCACCCGCTCGCCGAAGGCCGCGCCGGCGCCGCGCCGGTTGATGGTGTAGGTGTACACGGCGCCCTTGCCGCTGCATTCGATCCAGTCCAGGTCTGCCGACAGGCAGGCCGTGCAGAATTCGCGCGGGAAGAACTGGCGCGCCTTGCAATGGGCGCACTGCTGGATCACCAGGCGGCCCTCCCTGGCCGCGTCCCAATACGGCTGGGTGATGCGGGTGGGTTGCGGCAGCGGACGTTGCACGGTTTCCATGGTCAGGCTCCGAGAATCAGGGTGGTATTGCAGGAAAACACCAGGCCGGGCGCGTGCACCAGCGCCAGCTCGGCCTTGGGCAGTTGCCGCTCGCCGCATTCCTTGCGCAGCTGGTGCACCGCTTCGAGCAGCAGCAGCATGCCGAACTGCCCGGGATGGTTGTAGGACAGGCCGCCGCCCGAGGTGTTGATGGGAAAGTCCCCGCCCGGCGCCAGCCGGCCGCCGGCCACGAATGCGCCACCCTCGCCGCGCTTGCAGAAGCCCAGTTCTTCCAGCGACTGAATCACGCCGATGGTGAAGTGGTCATAGATCTGCACCACGTCGATGTCCTGGCGCGTGACGCCGGCCATCGCCAGCGCCGCGTCCGCCGTCGCCGCCACGTTGGTGTCGAGCCAGTCGGAAGTATTGAACGGCGTGTAGTGATGCGAAAAGGACTCGGCGATGCCCAGCACATGCACCGGCGGGCGGCGCAGCGAGCGGGCGCGCTCGGCCGTGGTCAGGATGAAGGCGCCGCCGGCATCGGTCACCAGGCAGCAGTCGCGCTGGCGCAGCGGGTCCGCGATCAGGCGCGAGGCCATCACCTCGTCGATCGACGTGTCCTCGCGCCGGTAGGCATGGGGATTGAGCTGCGCCCATCTGCGCGCCGCCACCGCCACTTCCGCCAGGTCGCGATGGGTGGTGCCGTAGCGCTGCATGTGCAGCTGCGCCACCATCGCGTAGTAGCCAATGGGACTGAGCTGGCCATAGGGGGTGATGAATTGCCCGCGCGGCATGCGCATGTCCTCGGGCGCGCCGCCGACCTTGCGCGAGCCGTCCGACAGCTGGGTGCTGCCGTAGGCCACCAACGCCACCTCGCACATGCCCGCCTGGATCGCCGCCATCGCGTGGCGCACGTGCATGACGTTGGACATGCCGCCGACGCTGGTCGAATCGACGTAGCGCGGACGGATGCCCAGGTATTCGGCCAGCTGCAGGCCGGCGAACTTGTCGTCGACATGGGCGAACACCCCGTCCACGTCCTTGAGCGCCAGGCCCGCGTCGCGCAGCGCGCGGGCCGCCGCCTGCGCCTGCAGGTCCAGCGACGTCATGCCGGGCACCTTGCCCAGGTCCGATTCGGCGGCGCCGACGATGGCGACCGGTTTGGAAGATTTCATGGATGGTCCTCAGCCTGTTGTACTCAGAGCGTCCGGGCGATCAGCTCGCGCATGATCTCCGAGGCTCCCCCGTAGATGCGGTTCGGCCGGACGTCCGTGTACGCCCTGCCGATCGGGTATTCGCGCATGTAGCCGTAGCCGCCGTGGAACTGCAGCAGATCGTCGATGGCGCGGGTGGCCTCGGCCGCCCACAGCTTGGCCATGGCCGCGCCGGCCGCGTCCAGCTCGCCGTCCAGGTACTGGCGCACGCAGCCGTCGACGAATGCGCGGGTGGCGGCGGCCAGCGTCTTGATATCGGCCAGCTTGAAGCGGATGTACTGGTTGTCGAGCAGCGCCTTGCCGAACGCCTGGCGCTGCCTGGCGTAGTCCACCGTCCATTGCAGCGCGCTTTCCAGCGCCATGGCGCAGCGCGCGGCGATCATCAGCCGTTCGCGCGCCAGCTCCTTCATCATGTAGCCGAAGCCCTGCCCCGGCTCGCCCAGCAGGTCCGCGTCGGGCACCAGCACGTCCTGGAAGAACAGCTCGGCGGTGTCCTGGGCGCGCTGGCCGACCTTGTCCAGCAGCCGGCCGCGCGTGAAGCCCGGCGTGGCCGCGTCCACCCAGAACAGGCTGATGCCGCGCGCGCCGGCCGCCGGATCGGTCTTGGCCGCCACCAGCACGCGGTCGGCGTGAAAGCCGTTGGTGATGAAGGTCTTCTGGCCGTTGAGCAGATAGCCGCCGTCGACGCGGGCCGCCGTGCTGCGGATGGCCTTGACGTCGCTGCCCGCGCCGGGCTCCGTGATCGCCAGCGAGGCCACCGTGTCGCCGCGCGCCATGGCCGGCAGATGCCGCAGCTTCTGGTCCTCGGTGCCGAAATTGAGCAGGTACGGCGCCACGATATCGGAATGGGTGGTGAAGCCTGTCACGCCAGTGGCCAGCGCGCGGGCGATCTCCTCCACCACGGCCAGCGTGTGCAGGAAATCGCCCCCGCCGCCGCCATACGATTCCGGCGTGCTGGGCAGCAGCAGGCCGGCCTGGCCGGCCTGGCGCCACAGCTCGCGCGGCACCATGCCCTCATGCTCCCATTGCTCATGGTGCGGCGTGATCCGCTCGGCGATGAAACGGGCGACCATGTCGCGGTACAGCTCGTGCTCGGGCGCGAACAGCGTGCGTTTCGGATTCATGCGTGTTCCTTGCTTGTCATCGGGCGATGCCCTCCCCGGCCGGCCAATAGCGCTGCTTGACCAGCCGCTTGAGCAGCTTGCCGGTCTCGGTGCGCGGCATGTCCGCGGAGAAGTCCACGCTCTTGGGGCACTTGATGGGAGACAGGCGGGCGCGGCAATAGTCGATCAGCGCCTGCGCCAGCGCCGGGCCCGCGTCCGACGGGTCGCGCAGTTGCACCACGGCCTTGACCGCCTCGCCGAACTCGGCGTCCGGCACGCCGATCACGGCCACGTCGGCCACGGCCGGATGCGTGCACAGCAGGTTCTCGGCTTCCTGCGGATAGATGTTCACGCCGCCCGACACGATCATGTTGGACAGCCGGTCCGTCAGGTACAGATAGCCGTCCGCGTCCAGGTAGCCGATGTCGCCATAGGTGGCCCAGCCGCGCGCGTTGTAGGCCTTGCGCGTCTTGGCCGGATCCTTGTGGTATTCGAAGGCGCCGCCGCCCGAGAAATAGATGACGCCCGGCTGCCCCGGCGGCAGTTCCCGCTCGCCGTCCTCGCTGACGATATGCACCCGGCCGAACTCGGGCCGGCCCACCGAGCCGGGATGCGCCAGCCATTCCTCGGAGCCCAGCGAGGTGCGCCCGACCAGCTCGGTGCCGCTGTAGTACTCGTACAGGATCGGCCCCCACCAGCGGATCATGGCCTGCTTGACCTCGGCCGGGCACGGCGCGGCCGCGTGCACCGCGTAGCGCAGCGAGGACAGGTCATGGCGCGCGCGTTCCTCGTCCGGCAGGCGCAGCAGCCGGATGAACATGGTCGGCACCCATTGCGAATGCGTGACCCGGTGCACGGCGATCGCCGCCAGCGCGGCGGCGGCGTCGAACTTCTCCAGCATCACGCAGCTGCCGCCGGCGCGCAGCACGGCCATGTTCCAGCGCACCGGCGCGGCATGGTAGAACGGCGCGGTGGACAGGTAGACCGTGTCCGGGCCGAAGGCCTTCCAGGCGCTGCTGGGCGCCTCGCCGACGCGGAAATAGCGGTTGGCCTGCGCCAATGGGCGCTTGATGCCCTTGGGCAGGCCGGTGGTGCCGGAGGAATACAGGAAATCCGTGCCCTCGGGCGTGTCCGGCAGCGACACGTCCTCGGGCTGACGCGCCAGCCAGTCTTCGTAGTCCGCCGCGCCCGCCGCCGCGCCGTCCATCGAGATCCGGATCACGCCCGCCGCGTCCAGCCGGGCCGGATCGAGTTCGGCCTGGGTATGGCTGGAATGGAACAGCACGCGCGCATCGCAGTCCGCGATGATGTACTGCGCCTCTTCGCGCTTGAGGTGGCGGCTGATGGTCGTGTAGTACAGACCGATGCGATGCGCCGCCCACAGCAGCTCAAAGTAGCGCGGATGGTTTTCCAGGAAGACCGCGACCACGTCGCCCGTGCGCAGGCCCGCCGCCAGCAGCGCGGCCGCGCAGCGCCGGCTGCGCTGCTCCAGCTCGCGCCAGGTCACGGTCGCGCCCGAGGGCAGCATGCGGTAGGCGACGCGGTCCGGCATCTGGCGGGCGTAGGCCACGATCGGCGGGATGTTGCGGGTTTCCTCGTTCATGCCGCCAGCTCCGCCACGCCGTTGTTCAGCACCGCCACGCCGCGCTCCTGCGCCCAGGCGCGGAACTGCAGCCGCCCGCCATCGCGCCAAATGTCCACGCGCAGCGTTTCGCCGGGAAAGAACGGCGCGGAAAAGCGCGTGGCGATGCTGGCCAGGCGCTTGCCGCCCTGGCCGCAGGCCCGCGCCAGCGCGCGGCCGGCCATGCCATAGGTGCACAGCCCATGCAGGATGGGCCGGTCGAAGCCCGCCTCGCGCGCCATGCGCGGCACGGCGTGCACCGGGTTGAGGTCGCCATTCAGCCGGTACAGCAGCGCCTGCTGCGGCAGCGTGGGCAGCAGCACGGACTCGTCGGGCGCGCGCTCCGGCGGTGCCGGCAGCGCCGGCGGCGGTTCGTCGCCCGCGCCGAAGCCGCCATCGGCGCGGCAGAACGACACGTGCTCGACGGTGGCCAGCGGCTGGCCGCTGCCGGCGTCGGAAATCTCGCGCGCCGTGACCACCAGCGCGCCCTTGCCGGCGCCCTTGTCGACCACGCGCGTGACGCGGGTCCGGCTGCGCACCTCGGCCTGCGCGGGCAAGGGGGCATGGAACGCCATGCGGTGCTCGCCGTGCAGGATGCGCAGCCAGTCGATGCCGGTGGCCGGATCGGCCGCCCAGCCGTTGGGCGCGCCCACCGTGGCCAGGAAGGTGGGCGCCACCGCCGTGTCCTGTTCATGCACGTAGCGCAGCTCGGCTTCGTCCAGCGGATCGCCGCCATAACCCAGTCCCAGCGCATAGATCATGCAGTCGCGCGCGGTGTAGCGGTCGACGCGGTCGTCGAACGTCCATGCCCGCAGGCGTTGATAGTCGATAGCCATTGCCTCTCCTTGTGCGTCGCGGGCCGGCGCCGGAACGCCGCCCGCCCCGCCGTCACTCCGCCTTGATGCCGGCGGCCTTGATGATCTTTTCCCAGCGGACCTTTTCCGAGCGGATGAAGCCGTCGAACTCGGCCGGCGTGCCGCCCTGGACAATGCCGCCCTGCTGCGCCAGCTGCTGCTTCACGTCCGGGTCGGCCAGCGCGGCGTTCAGCGCTTCGTTCAGGCGGGCGACCACGGCCGGCGGGGTCTTGGCCGAGACCAGCACGCCCAGCCAGGCGCCGACGTCGATGTCCGGATAGCCCTGCTCGGCCAGTGTCGGCACGTCGGGCAGGATCTGGCTGCGCTCGCGCGTGGTCACGGCCAGCGCGCGCAACCGGCCCGCCTTGACCAGCGGCGCCACGGTGATGACGTTCTCCACCGTGAAATCGACCTGTCCGGCAAGCAGGTCGTTGGTGGCGGGCGCCGCGCCCTTGTACGGCACGGTGACGGCGGCGATGCCGAGGCGGTTCTTCAGCAGTTCGCCGCCCAGGTGGCCCGAGGTGCCGATCATGGACACCGCCATCGACAGGCCGCCGGGCTTGTCCTTGGCATGGGCGCGGAAGTCCGCCAGCGTCTTGACCGGCGAGCTGGCGTTGACCACCAGCGCGTTCGGCATGGTGATGACGCGCGCCACCGGCGCGAAATCCTCCATGCGGTAAGGCAGCTTGTCGTAGAGCGTGTAATTGACCGCGTTCGGTCCGCTGCTGCCCATGATGAGCGTGTAGCCGTCCGGCTCGGCCCGCAACATGCTCTGCATGCCCAGGATGCCGGCGGCGCCGGCCACGTTCTCGACCACGACCGGTTGCTTGAGCAGCTCGGACAGCTTCTTGCCGACCACGCGGCTGGTGATGTCGAGGATGCCGCCCGGCGAGCTGGGCGCGATCAGCCGCAGCGGCTTGTTGGGGTAGTCGCCGGCCGCCTGGGCGGATGGCGGCAGGGCAAGGCCGGCCGTCAGGCCGGCCAGCAGCGCCAGCGCGGCGCGTCTGGATACGTTCATGGTGGAGTCTCCTGTGTTTTTTTCTTGTGGTCCGGCCGCGCTCAGTTCACGGTCAGTCCGGTGGCCTGCACCACGTCCCGCCACTTGCGCTCTTCCGCCGCCAGGAAGGCCCTGGCCTCGTCCGGGCCGCCCGTCAGCGGACGCGCATAAATGCGGTCCATGAATTCGCGCACATCGGGTTCGCGGTTGATCTGCGCGACCGCCTCGGTCAGCGTCTTCAGGACCGGTTGCGGGATGCGCGCCGGCGCCGCCAGGAAATAGACGGCTTCCACGTCATAGCCTTTCAGCCCGCCCTCCTCGATGGTGGGCAGGTCCGGCATGGCCTTCATCCGTTCGCGCCCGGTCACGGCCAGCGCCTTGAGCTTGCCCGACTGCACCAGCGGAATGGCCGTGGAAACGCTGCCGAACATCATGTCGACGGTGCCCGAGACCAGATCCACCTCGGCCGGCGACACGCCCTTGTAGGGCACGTGGGTCATGTCCACGCCAGCCATCACCTTGAACAGCTCGCCCGCCAGATGGATGGAAGACCCCATGCCGGCCGAGCCGAAGGTCAGCTTGCCGGGCGACTTGCGGGCCTCGCGGACCAGATCGGCCACGCCGTTCAGCCGCGAGGCCGCCGGCACCACCAGGATGTTCGGCGTCGACGCCACCATGCCGATCGGCATCAGGTCGCGCTCCCAGTCATAGGGGTTGCGTTGCATCGCCGCGTTGGCGGCCACGTAGTTCGCCGCCATCGCGATCGTGTAGCCGTCGGCCGGCGCCTGCGCCAGGGCCTGGACGGCGATATTGCCGCCGGCGCCGGGCCGGTTCTCCACGATGAACGTCTGGTTGAACTTCTCGCCGAGCTTCTTGGCGTACAGCCGGGCCAGCAGGTCGGTGGCGCCGCCCGGCGCGAAGCCGACGTACAGGCGCACCGGCTTGTCCGGATAGGCGCCGGCGCCGCTGGCCGCGCCCGTCGCGGCCAGGCTCAGCACGGCGGCCAACAGTCCCTTCAACATTGCCATGAGTGGATCTCCTGAGAGGATGGAAGGCATGCCGGGCGCTGCTTATTTATCCGACATGCCAAACACTATACCCGCACATCGGATTTAATTGTCAATTTTTACGGTGGTGTGTATATTGATTCGGCATCTCGTATGATTAACACAGCGGACGCCGAGGCGGCCAGCCCGCCGCGCGGCCAGGAAAAGGGAACCGAAACATGGATTTGCAGCTCACCGGCAAAGTCGCCGTCATCACCGGATCCGGCCGCGGCATCGGCTACGCCTCGGCCCTGGCGCTGGCGCGCGAAGGCGCGCGCATCGTGATCACCGACATCGACCCCGACTCCGTGCGCCAGGCTGTCGCCGGCTTGAAGGAAGCCGGCTTCGAGGCCATCGGCGCCGTGCTGGACGTCTGCGACGACGGCCAGGTGCGTGCCATGGCCGACGAGGCAGCGCGCGCCTACGGCGGCATCGACATCCTGGTCAACAACGCCGGCTTCACCCGCGACAAGTATCTGCTCAAGATGCCGGAAGCGGACTGGGACGCCGTGGTCGACACCATCCTGAAAGGCGCCTACCACTGCACCCGGGCGGCCCTGCCCTCCATGATGGAAAGAAAGTGGGGCCGCGTGATCAACATCGCCTCGCGCGCGCACTGGGGCAACCCCGGCCAGACCAACTACTCCGCCGCCAAGGCCGGCCTGATCGGCTTCACCCGCGCGCTGGCGCTGGAGCAGGGCAAGTTCAACATCACCGCCAACGCCATCGCCCCGGGCCTGATCGAAACGCCGCTGGTTCGCGGCCTGTCCACCTACGACATGCTGCGCGCCAACGCGCTGGCGCGCCAGCCGGTCCAGCGCCTGGGCGTGGTCGAGGACATCGCCGACGCGGTCGCCTTCCTGGCCTCGGAGCGCGCCTCGTTCATCACCGGCGAACTGCTGCACGTGACCGGCGGCCGCTATGCCTCGTGACGCCCTCGTTCCCGCCATCGCCCCCGGAGCCACTCATGCCTGAAGCCCATGCCTGCGGCCCGCTGGACGTCGGCCATGTGTTCGAGTCCGCCGGCCGCACCATCACCGAGAGCGACATCGTCGGCTTCGCCTGCCTGTCGGGCGATTTCAACCGGCTGCACGTCGACCACGAATACGCCAAGGGCACGCCCTTCGGGCAGCGCATCGCCCACGGTCTGCTGGTGCTGTCGGTGCTGTCCGGCCTGACCACCCAGTCCGGCGGCTACCGCCGCCTGGAGCCCAATGTGCTGGCGTTGATCGATCTGCATTGCCGCTTTCCGAAGCCGACCTTCATCGGCGATACGATCTTCGTGCGCGTAACGGTGGCCGAAAGGACCGCCAACCACCGCCCCGGCAAGGACAAGGTGGTATTCCGGCGCGAAGCCATCAACCAACGCGGCGAAGTCGTGGCGCAAGCCGATTTCGCCATGCTGATGCGGCCCATGGAGAGCCAGGCATGAAACCCTTCGCGGACCTGACCCGCTTCATCAACCCGCGCGGCATCGCCGTGGTCGGCGCGTCGCCGCGCGAATCCAGCCAGGGACGCCGGCTGTACGAGAACCTGGCGCTGCATTCCGCGGCGCCGGGCGAGGTCTATCCGGTCAACCCGGCCTACGAGGAAATCGGCGGACGCCGCTGCTGGCCCTCGATCAGCAACCTGCCGGCAGGCGACATCGACGTCGCGCTGGTGATGGTCAACGCCGCGCGCGTGCTGGACACGCTCAAGCAGTGCGTGCGGCGCGGCATTCCCTATGCCGTCGTCATGACCTCCGGCTTCTCCGAGGCCGGCGAAGAAGGCCGGCGCCTGGAACGCGAGATCGCAGAGCTGTGCCGCGCCACCGGCCTGCACGTCTACGGACCGAACTGCCCCGGCTTCGTGAACGTGCGCGACCGCATCGGCATGACCTTCTCGCCCGCCTTCAAGGACGACCTGAACAGCGGCGGCATCGGCCTGGCCACGCAGGGCGGCGGGCTGGGCCGCAACCTGCTGCAAGGCCTGTCCCATGGCGAAGGCGTGGGGCTGTGGTTCTCCGCCGGCAACGAGGTCGACCTGGAGATTCCCGATTTCGTCGCCCACATGGCGGCCGATCCCCGGATCCGCGTGATCGCGCTGCTGATGGAAGGCGTGAAGGACGGCCGCCGCCTGACCGCCGCCCTGCAGCTGGCGCGCGAGCGCGGCAAGCCCGTGGTTGTGCTGAAGGTCGGCCGCTCCGAGGCCGGCGTGCGCGCGGCCCAGTCGCATACCGCCTCGGTGGCGGGCACGGCCGCCGTCAATAGCGCGGTGTTCCGGCAGTTCGGCGCCATCGAGGTCGACGACCTGGACCAGCTCCTGGCCGTATCGCAACTGCTGACGCGCGCCTCGGCCAAGAGCGGAAACGGCCTTTGCATCTACACGTTTTCAGGCGGCACCGCCGCGCTGGCCGCCGACCTGGCCGGCGCGGCGCGCCTGCCGATGGCCGGACTGGCGCCCGCCACGCAAGCCGCCCTGGCCGCGCTGCTGCCGGATTTCGCCAGCATCGGCAATCCGGTGGACACCACCGCCGACATCCTGCGCAATCCGGAAGTCTCGGCCGAATGCCTGCGCATCCTGTGCGCCGATCCCTCGGTCGGCACGGTGCTGTATCCGATTCCGATGGACTATGGCGCCATCACGGACGCGATGGCCGCATCCATCGTCTCGGTGGCCTCGCGGACGGACACCCTGATCGTGCCGGTCTGGATGAGCCGCCGGCTGAGCGACGGCTACTCCGTGATGGAACGGGCGGGCCTGCTGCCCTTCCTGTCGCTGTCGGACGCCATCGCCGCCCTGTCCCGCGCCATCGCCTGGAAAGCCGAGCCGGCGCCCCCCGCCGCCCTGCCCCCGGCGGCCAGCGACGCGCGCGCGCTCAGCGAAGCCGACGCCAAGGCGATGCTGCGCGACGCCGGCCTGCCCATGCCCGCCGGACGGATCGCGCGCAGCGCCGACGAGGCCGCCGCCCACGCCGCCGCGCTGGGCTTTCCCGTGGTCATGAAAGTGGTCAGCGCGCAGATCCTGCACAAGACCGAGGCCGGCGGCGTCAGGCTGGGCATCGCCTCGGAAGACGCGGCGCGCCAGGCCCATGCCGCCATCCACGAGGCCGTGACGCGCCACCGCCCCGACGCCCGCATCGACGGCTTGCTGGTCGAGCGCATGCTGCCGCCGGGCGGGCGCGAGGTCCTGATCGGTGTGCACCGCGACGCGGCCTTCGGCCTGGTGATGACTTTCGGCCTGGGCGGCATCTATGTCGAGACCCTGCGCGACGTGGCGCACCGCATGATCCCGCTCTCGCCCGAGGATGCGCGCGCGCTGACGCGCGAGATCCGCCATGTCGAGATCCTGGACGGCGTGCGCGGCCAGGCGCCCGCCGATTTCGCCGCGCTGGAGGCGCTGATCCTGCAGGTGTCCGACTTCGCCTGGCAACATCGCGACACGCTGGCTGAACTGGAACTCAACCCCGTCTGGGTCGGCGCCGCCGGACAGGGCGCGGTGCCGCTGGACGCGCTGCTCGCCTTCCTGGGCGAGGCGCGGGCCGACTGACCACTACCGGGAACAACATGGACTTCTCACTGGATTCCACCCAGACCGAATTGCTGGATTCGCTGCGCCGCTACCTGAACGCGGAAGTCGCGCCCATCGTCGACCGCTACGAGGCCGAGGGCCGCATGGTGCCGCAGGAGATGCTGCGCGCCATGCGCGACTTCGGCCTGCTGGGCGGCATGCTGCCGGAACGGGACGGCGGCTACGGCCTGCCGGCCACGACCTACGGCATGCTGATCGCCGAGGTGGCGCGCGTCTGGCCCGCCCTGCGCAGCATCGTCAGCACCAGCAACCTGGCCGCGTCGGTGCTGACCGACGGCGGCTCGCCCGAACTCAAGGAAAAATACCTGCCGCGCATCCTGTCCGGCGAAGCCATCGCCAGCTTCGCGCTGAGCGAGCCCAACATCGGCTCGGACGCCGCGAATATCGAAACCCGCGCCGACGAAACCGCCACCGGCTGGCGCGTCAACGGCCGCAAGCTCTATATCAGCCTGGGGCCGGTCTGCGAGCTGGGCGTGGTGTTCGTACGGACGCGGCGCCGTGACGGCGCGCAAGGCGTGTCCTGCCTGCTGTTCGAGCGCGGCATGGCCGGCTTTTCGTCCAGCCCGATCCCCAAGATGGGCATGCTGAGCTGTCCATTGGGCGAACTGCTGTTCGAGGACGTGGACATCCCCGCCTCGCACCTGGTCGGCACCGAAGGCAAGGGCTTCGCCCTGGCCAAGAAATACCTCAATATCGGCCGCTGCGTGGTGGCCTTCTCTGCCCTGGGCATCGCCCAGGCCGCCTATGACGCGGCGGTAAAATACGCCGGCGAACGGGTCCAGTTCGGACGGCCCATCGGCGGCTTCCAGCTGGTGCAGCAGATGATCGCCGACATGATGACGCTGGTCGAGACCTCGCGCCTGCTGTGCTATCGCGCCGCCGACGCGCTGGACCGCGACGCGGCGGACAGCCAGCTGCTGTGCTCCATGGCCAAGCGCCACGCCACCGACGCCGTGCTGCGCGTGGCCGAGACCGCCATGCAGGTGCATGGCGGCGCCGGCTACACCACGCTGTTCCCGGTCGAGCGCCATTACCGCGACGCCCGCCACCTGAGCATCGCCGAAGGCACCAACCAGATCCAGTCCCTGTTGATGGCGCAAAGCGTCCTGGGCCTGTCCGCGCTGAAATGATCGCTAGCGCCGGCCTCGCGGCCGGTTCCAACACCCACCGTCCCGCCCCATGCCTCAAATCATTCCGACCGCCCAACGCGTCCTGCAAGTCTTCGAAGTCTATGCCCGCGAACGCCGCCCGCTGACGAATTCCGAAATGGCTCGCATGCTGGACCTGGCCGACAGCAGTTGCTCCGACCTGCTGTACACGCTGCGCCAGGCCGGCTATCTGCTGCGCACGCCCAAGTCGCGCTATTTCCATCCCACCGGACGGCTGCTCGATGTGGCCCAGGGCATCGCGGCGGCCGATCCGCTGCAGGCCTTCGCCGGCGAGGCGCTGGAGATCCTGACGCGGCAGTCGGGCGAATCGTCGATGTGCGGCCTGCTCGACGGCAACAAGGTCAAGATCTACGCCAGCCAGGAAAGCCCGCGCGCGCTGCGCTACGTGGTGCAGCCCGGCACCACCTTCGCGCTGCACGTGGCCGCGCTGGGCAAGGCGCTGCTGGGCGAGATGGACGAGGCCGAGCGCAACGTGCTCATCGACACCATGCAGTTCGAGCACGTGACCGCCAGCAGCATCGCCGATGCCGCCACGCTGCGCGCGCAGATCGAGGCGCAGCGCGAGAAGCAGTACTTCACCAGCCGCGACGAGGGCAACGAGGGCGTCTCGGCCATCGGCATCGCCGGCCGCGTGGGCGGCCAGCTGACGGCCCTGTCCATCGTCGGCCCGACCCATCGGATGGACGCCAATATGGAGCAGTACGTCAAGGTCGCGCTGGAGGCTCGGGCGGAATTCTTCGAAAAATAGAGGGCCCCCCCGAGGCGCTGCGCGCCTCCCCCCAAGGGGCATGCCTGCGGACCGGCGGAGCCGGATCCGCGGCATCCCGATTGGGGGGCGGCGGCTTGGTGGGTGGCTGTGGTGCTGTGGCGCTTTGGTTTGGCGCTGTGGTTTGGTGCTGTGGTTTGGTGCTGTGGTTTGGTGCTGTGGTTTGGTGCTGTGGCTTGGCGGCGGTTGGACTGGCAGTCTTTGGGAGAGGGTGGATGGCGGGTCCTTTGAGTGGTTTCACTATCGTGGAGATGGCGGGGATCGGCCCGGGGCCGTTCTGCGCGATGATGCTGGCGGACATGGGCGCGGATGTGATCCGGGTCGATCGGCTGACGCCGGGGTTCCTGGGCGGCGGTGGCACCGTGGTGGATCGGGGTCGGCGCAGCATCGCGCTGGATCTCAAGCAGCCCGGCGCCGTCGACGTGGTGCTGCGGCTGCTGGACGGCGCCGACGCGCTGATCGAGGGATTCCGGCCGGGCGTGATGGAACGGCTGGGCCTGGGGCCGGACGTCTGCCTGGCGCGCAATCGCCGGCTGGTCTATGGCCGCATGACGGGCTGGGGCCAGGATGGGCCGCTGGCCCAGGCCGCCGGCCATGACCTGAACTACATCGCCCTCACCGGCGCGCTGCACGCCATGGGCGAGGCCGACCGGCCGCCCGCCCCGCCGCTGCACCTGGTCGGCGACATGGGCGGCGGCGCGATGATGCTGGCCTTCGGCCTGTTGTGCGCCCTGCTGGAGGCCGGCCGCAGCGGCCAGGGCCAGGTGGTGGACGCGGCGATCTGCGACGGCGCCTCGCTGCTGGCCACCACCTATCACGGCAAGCTTCGCGACGGCGACTGGGTCAACCGCCGGCAAGCCAACATGCTGGACGGCGGCGCGCACTTCTACGGCTGCTATGCCTGCGCCGACGGCAAATATGTGTCGATCGGCGCGATCGAGCCGCAGTTCTACCGCCTGCTGCTGGAACGCTGCGGCATCGACGACCCGGAATTCCAGCGGCAATGGGACCGCGCCCAGTGGCCCGCGCTGCGGGCCAGGCTGGCGACGCTCATCGCCGGCAAGACCCGCGACGAATGGTGCGCGCTGCTCGAAGGCAGCGACGCCTGCTTCGCCCCGGTGCTCGATTTCGAAGAGGCCCCGGACCATCCGCAACACCGCGCGCGCGCCAGCTTCGTCGAGACCGACGGCATCCGCCACCCGGCGCCTGCGCCCCGGCTGTCGCGCACGCCTGGGCAGGCGCGGCCGATTCCGCAGCCCGGCCAGCACACCGAGGAACTGCTGTCCGGCCTGGGCTGGTCGCCGTCCGACATCCAGGCCCTGCGCGAACGCGGCGCCATCGCCTGAACCCGCCACCCGGAGACGCAGCCATGTCCGCCATCACCCAGCCCTATCAGACCCTGCTGCATACGTGCGAGGACGGAGTCGCCACGATCACGCTCAACCGACCCGCGCAACGCAACGCGCTGGACATGGTGATGCGCGAAGAACTGGCCCATGCCGTGGACGCGATCCGGCGCGACCGCGAGGTGCGGGTCGTGATCCTGGGCGGCGCGGGCGGCGCGTTCTGCGCCGGCGGCGACATCGGCACCATGGACGCCGATCCGTCCGCCGAGCATGCGCGCGAACGCATGGTCCGGCTGCTGTTCACCGTCGAGGCCCTGATCACGCTGGACCGGCCGGTCATCGCCAAGGTCGACGGCGCCGCCTACGGCGCCGGCCTGGGCCTGGCGCTGACCGCCGACCTGGTGCTGGCCACGCCGCGCGCGCGCTTCTGCCTGTCCTTCCTGCGCCTGGGCGCGATCCCGGACTGCGGCACGCTCTACACCCTGCCCCGCATCGTCGGCTTGCAGCGCGCCAAGGAACTGGCGTACTCGGCCCGGGAATTCAATGCCGAAGAAGCGCGCGACATGGGCATCGTGCTCGACATCCTGCCGCCGGAACGCATCGACGCGCATGCGCGCCAGATCGCGCTCGCCATGGCCGGGCTGCCGGCCGGCGCGCTGTCCACCACCAAGCGCGGCCTGAACGCCTCGCTGAACAGCGACCTGCACACCATGCTGGAGCTGGAAGCCTCGGGCCAGGGCGTGGCGCGCTCGTCGCCCTACCACCGCGAGGCCGTCGGACGCTTCCTAGCCAAACAGGCGCCGCGCTATCAGTGGCCAAGGTCTTGAAAATGGCCGCTGTCCTGAACGCCGGCGGCGCGCCCCGCGCTACGCCGTCCAGCCGTGTCGCAGCACCACGAAGCCTTCATCGTCCTCGGGCGCCGCGAAGTATGACGTGATGGCGTCGTACTGTTCCTCGCTGGTCGTGTACGGATGCAGGCCGGATTCGTTGCGCGCGCGCAGGCGCGCCTTGCAGACCTCGTCCGGCACATCCAGGAAATGCAGCCGGTGCGCGCGCCCCGACGCCGCCGCCAGCTCGCGCAGCCATGCACGGCTGCGCCGCGTGTTGGCGGGAAAGTCCAGCACCACGGTCAGACCCGCGTCCAGCAGCGCCCGCACATGCGGCGCGACGACCGCGCGCAGCCGGCCGGCGCAGCGCACGTAGTCATCCAGGCCGTGGATCTCGCCGGGGTACAGCGCCGCCAGCCAGTCGCCCTCGCTGATCCGCAGCGCGCCGGGCTGGCTGGCGAGCGCGGCGGCCAGCGTGGATTTGCCGGCGCCGATCTTGCCGCACAGGAAATGCAGCATGGGCGCGGACGGTTGCGATTGCGGGTCTGTCATGGAAACTCCTTGAGTGGAATAAACCGGAAGACGGGCCCATGAAATGCGAAACCCGCCTTGCGGCGGGTTGCTTGCACGAGGGATGGATGCGCGCTAGCCCGCCAAGGTCGGAATGGCGGGAATAATCGAAGCGGGAACGAACCGGCGCGGCATCATGGGTGTAAGCTTGCCCGCTGCGCCGCCCCCTTGTCAAACGCGCGCCGCCTCTCCCGCCGGCGCGCCCCACGCCAGGAATTCCATGTCCGACTCGCCGATCTTGCGCCAGGCCGATGCGCGCGACGCCGACCTGATCGCCGCCATGCACGCCGACAGCTGGGCCAGGACCTATCGCGGACTGCTGCCCGACGGCTTCCTGGACCAGGAGGTCGTGCAGGACCGCCTGGTCCACTGGCAGCACAAGATCGCCGGCCCCGAACAAGGCGCGCAGGCGATCTTCATCGCCGAACTGGATGGCCGGCCCATCGGCTTCGTCTGCGTCAAGGATGATCCGGATTCACCCTGGGGCGTGCTGCTGGACAACCTGCACGTGCTGGCGCCCTGGCAGGGAACCGGCGCCGGCAAGCTGCTGATGCGGCGCGCGCTGGACTGGGCGCGTGCGCGCGGCGCCCGCCAGATCCATCTCTACGCGCTGGAGGGCAACACGCGCGCCATCGCGTTCTACGAACGCCAGGGCTGGACGCTTTCCGGCGTGGAAGACGACGAGATCGCCGGCATTCGCGCCCGGGCGCGGCGCTACGTCCATCCGCTGTAACGCGTGACGGCCGAGTTCAGGCCGGCGCGCGCTCCGACAATTCGATCAGGTTCAGGTCCGGATCCCGCAGATAGATGGAACGGATCGGATAGCAGGCGCCCGTGCGCGGCACCGGCCCTTCCACGATCCGCGCCCCGCTCGCCCGCACCCGCGCGATCACCTCGTCCAGCGGTACGGCGCAGATGAAGCACAGGTCCAGCGCGCCCGGCACCGGCAGGTGCGCCTTGGGCTCGAACTCGCTGCCCTTCACATGCAGGTTGATCTTCTGCTGGCCGAACACGAAGGCCTTGCGGCCCTGCCCGAAGGTCTCCAGCTTCATGCCCAGCAGGCCCACATAGAAGTCCACGCAGGCTTGTTCATCGGTGGTGGTCAGGACCAGATGGTCCAGGTGGTCGATCATGGCGCGCTCCGCCCGGATGGTCCGGGCTTCCCTGTTTTGCGAATACCAGGGACTCTATACCGCGTTCACCCCATATGGGAATTGCCGGCCCGGCATATTGCCTTCGCACAATGCGAACGCTGCTCCCCCGCCCGCTGCTACACTGCCGCATGCCCCAGGACCTGATCAACCCCGCGCGCGTGGACTTCGTGACCCTGCGTCTGTTCTGCGCCGTGGCGCAGAGCGGCAGCATCACCCAGGGCGCGCGCCACTGCCACCTGGCCCTGTCGGCGGCCAGCCGGCGCCTGTCGGATTTCGAGGCCGCCGCCGGCGCGCAGCTGCTCGAACGCAGCGCGCGGGGCGTGGTCCTGACCGCCGCCGGCCGCCTGGCGCTGCAGCACGCGGCGCGCCTGTTCCAGGGCTTTGAACTCTTCAGCAACGAACTCAGCGAACACGCCAGCGGCGCGCGCGGTCATGTGCGGCTGTGGGCCAATATGTCCGCGCTGGTGCAGTTCCTGCCGGCGACGCTGGCCGACTTCATGGCGCGCAGCCCCGGCACGCGCGTGGAGGTCGAGGAACAACTGAGCGGCGACATCGCGCGAGCGGTGCAGGACGGCCTGGCCGACCTGGGCATCTGCGCCGCCGGCGTGCCCGGGCGCGGCCTGGATCTCACGCCTTTTCGCCGCGACCGGCTGGTGGTGGTGGCGCCGGCGGACCATGCGCTGGCCGCGCGCGACGTCACCGATTTCAGGCGCTGCCTGGCCTATGACTTCGTCGGCCTGAACCGGGGCAGCTCGCTGCTGGACACCCTCGCGCGCGCGGCGCAGGACGCCGGCCTGCCGCTGCGCCTGCGCATCCAGGTGCGCAGCTTCGACGCCATGTGCGAGATGATCGCCGCCGGGCTGGGCATCGGCGTATTGCCGCTGGGCGCCTGCGAGCGGCGGCTGGGGCCGTGGGGCTTGACGGCCTTGCGGCTGGAGGAAGGCTGGGCCGAGCGCCAGCTGCTGATCGCCGCCAGCGCCGAACGGCCCCTGTCGGCCTCGGCCGCGCTACTGCTGCGGCATCTGCGCGACGGCGCCGACGCCTGAGGCCGCTAGCCGAGCGGCGCCTCATCGCGCACCACTTGCGCCGCCGCGCGCAGCGTCTGTAGAAAAAGTTCGGTCGCGGCCGCGGCGCGCGCCTGGCGCCGCGTCATGATGCCCACCGGATGCAGCTTGGCCTGCAAGGCCAGCGGCAGGATCGCCAGCTGGCCGCGCGCGGCCAGCGAGCGCGCCACCCGCAGCGGCATGGCCGACAACAGCGGCGTGCGCTGCAACAGCGACACGATGGTGAGGATGGCGCCCGATTCCACCGCGACCTGCGGAAAGCCCGCGCCGCGCGCCGCGACGGCGCTGGCCACCAGGCTGTAAAGCGCGGCGTTGCGCGACGGCAGCACCCAGCGGTAGCGGTCCAGCTCGGCGCCGCCCAGCCGGCTGCGGGTCGCCAGCGGATGCGAGGGGCCGCAGACCGCCGCGGTGGCCTCTTCGTACAGGATCTCGCATTGCAGGTCGGCGTCCGCGCCCTCCACCACCAGCCGCCCGACGATGCAATCCAGCTCACCCGCGCGCAGGGCGGGCAGCAGCTGCTGCTCCAGCCCTTCGCGCAGTTCGATCCGCAGATCCGGATGCGAGGCCTGCAGGCGCTCCACGGTCAGGGGCGCCAGCAGATGGGCCACCACCGGAAACACGCCCACGCGCACCTTGCCCGACGCGCCGCTGGCCGCCGCCGTCAGCTCGGCGTGGGTCGCGTCCAGCTCGTTGAGCAGCAGCCGCGCGCGGCCGATCATCATCAGGCCCAGCGGCGTCGGCGTCACGCCGTGGTGCGAGCGCTCGAACAGCGTCTGCCCGGCCAGTTCCTCGGCCTCGGCCAGCAGCTTGCTCAGCGCCGGCTGGCTCAGGTGCATGGCCTCGGCCGCGCGATGCATGTTCAGGCTGCGGCCCAGCTCGTCCAGCAACACCAGATGGCGGATGCGCAGACGCGAGCGCAGCTGCTGCAAGGTGGGAATCTGCGACATGGTCGGTCCTGCGCCATCCGGTTATCGATTGATCATGAAATGCAATTATCCAGTTATCGGGCGCATGGCCATACTAGGGCTTGTGCGGGGCGCCTTGCCGCGTCCACGGCCACCAACAATGAACGCATCAACAAGGGGAATTGCCATGTATCGTCGTATCGCCGCGCTGGCGCTGGCCTGCGCGCTCGCGCCGGGCGCCGCCCTGGCCGACATCCGCATCGGCGTCATCGCCAGCAGCACCGGGCCGGGCGCCTCGATGGGCTCGCTGTACCGCAGCACCGTGCCCCTGCTGCCCAAGACGCTGGGCGGCCGCGCCGTGGAATACATCGCGCTGGACGACGCGACCGATCCGTCGGCCGCCGTGCGCACCGCGCGCAAGCTGGTGACCGAGAACAAGGTCGACGCCATCATCGGGCCCAGCAACGTGCCGACCTCGCTGGCCGTGACGGAAGTGGCCCGCGAGGCGCGGACGCCGCAGCTGTCGCTGGCGCCCATCACCGTCAACCCCGACCGCGCCGCCTGGATCTTCGTGATCGCCCACGGCATCGACCTCATGGTCGAGTCGCTGACCGCCGACATGGCGCGGCGCAACGTCAAGACGGTGGCCTACATCGGCTTCTCGGATGCCTGGGGCGACGCCGTCTACCGCGCCTTGCAGGACGCCGCCGCCAAGCGCGGCATCAAGGTGCTGAGCAATGAACGCTATGCGCGCACCGACAATTCCGTCACCGCCCAGATACTCAAGATCACCTCGATGAATCCCGACGCGGTGCTGGTCGGCGGCTCGGGCACGCCCGGCGCGCTGCCGCACCTGTCGCTGCGCGAGCGCGGCTACGGCGGCGTGCAATACAACACCCACGGCGTGATCAACCGCGACTTCCTCAAGCTCGGCGGCAAGGGCGTGGATGGCGTGATTGTGCCCAGCGGCCCGGTGCAGGTGGTGGAGCAGCTGCCCGCCGACAGCCCCATCAAGCCGGTGGCCATGCGCTACGCGCAGCAGTATGAAGCGGCCAACGGCGCCGATTCGCGCAACGCCTTCGCGCCCTATACCTACGACGCGTACCTGCTGCTGGACGCCGCCGTGGCCAAGGTGCCCGCCGACGTGCAACCCGGCACCCCGGCCTTCCGGCAGGCGCTGCGCGACGCCCTGGAAGGCCTGAACGGCGTCGTCGGCACGCAGGGCATCTACAGCATGTCGCCCGCCAACCACAACGGCCTGGACGAGCGCGGCGTCGTGCTGATGCAGGCCCGTTCCGGCGCCTGGCATTTCCTGCCCTGACCCGCCCCACCCTCGCAACGCAGGAGTCCGCATGACTGGCGTCCATATTCCCTATGGCGTGTACTGGAGCACCCCTTTCGCCCGCTGGCAGGGCAGCCTGTCGCGGCTGCACAGCCTGCGCCTGGCCGCCTGGACCGCGGCCCGCGAACTGGCGCGGCGTGGCATCGATCCCGCCGGGCTGGACGCCGCCGTGCTCGGCTATTCGGTGCCCCAGCAAGGCGCCTTCTACGGCCTGCCCTGGGTGGCCGGCATGATGGGCGCCCCCCATCTGGCCGGCCCGGTGGTCGCGCAGGCCTGCGCCACGTCCGTGCGCGGCATGGCCACGGCGGCCGCCGACATCATGCTGGGCCAGGCCTCGACCGCGCTGGTGCTGATGGCCGACCGGGTCTCCAACGGGCCGCAGCTCTACCATCCCGACCCCGCCGGGCCGGGCGGCTCGGGCGTGCATGAGAACTGGGTGCTGGACAACTTCTCCAAGGATCCCTGGAGCGGGCTGGCCATGTTGCAGACCGGCGAGCGCGTGGCGCGGCGCCACGGCATCTCCACGGCCGAACAGAACGCCGTCACCCTGCGCCGCTACGAGCAATACGCGCAGGCCTGCGCCGACGAGCGCGCGTTCCAGCGGCGCTACATGACCCTGCCCTTCGAGCTGCCCGATGCCGCCTTCGCCAAGACCGTGGGCACGCTGCAGGGCGACGAGGGCATCCACGCCACCACCGCCGAGGGCCTGGCGCGGCTGACGCCGGTGCTGCCGGACGGCAGCATCACCTATGGCGGCCAGACCCATCCGGCGGACGGCAACGCCGGCATGCTGATGACCACGGCGGCGCGCGCGCGCGAACTGTCGCGTCGGCCCGAGATCGGCGTCGAGGTGCTGGCCTTCGGCCAGTCGCGCACGGAAACCGGCTACATGCCGCAGGCCCCCATCGAGGCCGCCCGGCGCGCGCTGGACCGGGCCGGGCTCAAGCCCGCCGACCTGCACGCGGTCAAGACGCACAACCCCTTCGTGGTGTCCGACATCGCGCTGGCCCGCGCCACCGGCCTGGACGTCATGGAGATGAACAACTACGGCTGCTCGCTGGTCTGGGGCCATCCGCAGGCGCCGACCGGCCTGCGCTCGGTCATCGAACTGATCGAGGAACTGGCGCAGCGCGGCGGCGGGCTGGGCCTGTTCACCGGCTGCGCCGCCGGCGACAGCGCGATGGCGGTGGCGCTACGCGTGGACGCGGCCGGAGGCCAGCCATGAACGGCGTCCTGCCCGCGCGCATCGCGCTGATCCCGGAACTGCTGGAGCGCGCCGCCGCCGACTGGCCCGACCGCACGGCCCTGGTCTGCGGCGAACGCCGCATCGACTACCGCCGCTACGCGGCCGAGGTGCGCGCGGCGGCGCGACGCCTGCGACAGGCGCTGCCGCCGGGCGCGCGCGTGGCCACCCTGCTAGGCAACTCCGACCTGGCCTGCGTGCTGACGCTGGCATTGCAAATGGCCGGCTGCCAGCACGTGCCGCTCAATCCGCTCTATACCGCGCGCGAACTGGATTTCATCCTGCGCGACGCCCAACCCGCGCTGCTGATCGCCGACGAGGCCTCGTCCGCCCTGGCCGCGCCGCTGGCCGCCGCGCAAGGCATCCGCCTGCTCGATGGCGCGGCGGCGCGCGCCTGGACGATTCCATCCGACGAAACGCCGGCGGCCGCGCCGGCCGGCGACGCGGACGCGCCGGCGCTGCTGCAATACACCGGCGGCACCACCGGCCAGCCCAAAGGCGTCATCCTGAGCCGGGCCGCCATCGCCACCAATGTGTTCCAGCGCGAAGCCGTGCTGCCCACGCGCCACGGCGCCGAGACGGTGCTCTGCGCCATGCCGCTGTTCCATTCCTACGGCATGGCGATGGGGCTGTTCCTGGCGGCCAGCGCCGCCGCCACGCTGGTGGTGCTGCCGCGCTACCGGCCCGACGATGTGTTCGACGCCGTGGCGCGCGAGCGCGTCACGCTGTTCCCCGGCAGCCCGACGATCTATGCCGGCCTGATGGCGCATGCGCGCTTCGCGCAGACCGACTGGTCCAGCGTGCGCGTCTGCTATTCGGGCTCCGCGCCACTGGCCGAGGAAACGCTGCGGCGCTGGGAGGCCGCGGTGGGCGCGCCGATCTATGAAGGCTATGGCCAGACCGAGGCCGGCCCCATCCTGACCTACAACGGTCCGCAAGGCAGCCGCGCCGGCTCGGTGGGCCGGCCCGTGCCCGGCACCGAGGTCGAAGTCGTGGACCTGGAGACCGGCGCAAAACCCCTGCTCCCCGGCCAGCGCGGCGAGATCCGCGCGCGCGGCCCGCAGATCATGCAAGGCTATCTGGCGCGCCCCGAGGCCACCGCCGAATCGCTGCGCGACGGCTGGCTCTACACCGGCGACATCGGCGAATTCGCCGAGGATGGCTTCCTGTACATCCGCGACCGCAAGAAGGACCTGGTGATCGTCGGCGGCTACAACGTCTATCCGCGCGAGGTCGATGAAGTCCTGTACCTGCACGCGGACGTGGCGCAGGCCGCCGCCGTGGGCTGGCCGGACAGCTACCGGGGCGAGGTCATCCGCGCCTTCGTGGTGCTGCGGCCCGACGCCAGCGCGGACGAGGCGGCGCTGCTGGCGCATTGCCAGGCCAACCTGGCGCGCTACAAGGTGCCGGCGGTGATCGAGATCCTGGACGCGCTGCCCTGCACCAGCGCCAACAAGGTCGACAAGAAGGCGCTGCGCGCCCGCGCCTGATTCCGCCTCAGGCGCGACGCCCGGCCTGCGCCACGTACTCGCGCGCGATCTCGGCCGCCACCCGCGCCAGCTCGCGCGCCCAGCGGATCTCCGCGTCGGGCGCCATGCGCTCGATCGGAAAGCTCCAGGCCAGGCTGCCCACCAGCGCGCCATCGTCAGGCAACAGAATGGGCACGGCCACGCCGCCCAGCCCCGGCGCGATCTGCTCGTGGCTGATGGCGTAGCCCGCCTTGCGGATCGCCGCCAGCGCGCGCCGAAAGGCGGCCCAGTCCTCGCCAAGCCCGGCCGCGGCGATGGCCTGCGCGCTGCGCAGATAGGTCTGGCGGATCCGGTGATGCGGCAGGAAGGCCAGCAGCGCCAGCGAGCCCGAGCCCTGGAACAGCGGAAACGGTTGGCCGCGCGCGCGCAGGATCACCGTGCGCCGGCCGGCGTGCTCCAGCACGTCCGGGCCTTCCTTATAGATGCACAGCACCTTGTCCTCGTACAGGTTCTGCAGCAGATAGGCGCTGTCTTCGCGCGACCGCCCTTTCAGCACGGCGCGGCCGGCCAGGTAGAGCGGATCGGTCAGCGCCACCAGGCGCTCCAGCTCGATGATGCGCGGCCCCAGCCCGTACTGGCCGCCGGACTGCGGCACCAGCAGGCCGGCGTCGCACAATTCCTTCAAGTAGCGATAGGCCATCGAGCGCGAATAGCCCAGCCGCGCGCTGACTTCCTCGCTGGTCAGCCTGGGCGTTTCCAGCGTGAAGAGGTCCAGGACATCGAAGGCGCGGGCAAGGCTGGAAGACATGGCGGGACGGATTCCTGGCTGGATCGGGAGCAAGCGCCAGTGTAGCTGGATTGATCATTAAATGATCGTAATCCTACTATTTAAAATTTTGTTCAATATCACAGTATCCGGGATAGCATGAAAAAAAGGAGTGGCCAACCGGCCCTCCCGCCCGCATGCCACCCCGCGCTTCGGCGCGCTTCCCTTCCCGGATGCCCATGCCCAGCAAACCCCTCACCGGCCGCGTGCCGCCCGACGCCATACGCCTGCTGTCCCTGCCGCGCCTGGACCCCGGCCTGCTGCGGCGCTACGCCGCGCTGGAAGACCTGAGCGGCGCCGTCTCGGATGCGCTGGACCAGCTCGGGCTCCAAGGCGCGGTGCCGGCGTCGGCGCTGGCGCCCACGCTGCCCGGCCGCCGCCTGGTCGGCCAGGCCGTCACGGTGCGCAACGTGCCGCGCGCCGACAGCGTCGCCGCGGCCGCCGCCAGCGGCAAGGGCATGATGGGCGAGCACGAAGCCTACAACCTCGCCGAGCCGGGCGACGTAGTGGTCATCGAAGGACTGCCCGGCGTGTCGAACCTGGGCGGCCAGTCCGCCGCCGTCGCCAGCCGCAGCGGCTGCGCCGGCGCCATCGTCGACGGCGGCCACCGCGATCCTGACGCCTCGCGCGAACTGGGCTTCCCTATCTGGTCGCGCGGCCCCACGCCCATCACCGGCAAGTGGCGGCTGCGCACGGCCGAGATCAACGGCACGGTCCATATCGCGAGTATGCCGGTCCAGGCCGGCGACCTGGTCGTGGCCGACGACGCCGGCGTGGTCTTCGTACCCCATGCCCAGGCGCTGGCGGTGCTGGAAGCCGCCGAGCGCGTGCACGCCGGCGACGCGCGCCAGAAGGCCGACATCGCGCGCGGCGTCGACCTGGCCACGCTGGCCGCCACCCGCTACAAGTAGCCCCGATTTCCAACCCGTTCCCGTCTGCCATGAACCCCGACATCCAATGCGTAGTCCAGAGCGCCGACATCCTCGGCGAAGTGCCCCTGTGGTGTGACCGCAGCCAGCGCCTGTGGTGGGTCGACGTGCGCCGCCCCGCGCTGCAATCCTATGATCCCGCCACCGGCCGCCACACGGCGCAGCGCCTGCCCGAAACGCTGCTGGTCGGCGCCATCGCGCTGCGCGAGGCCGGCGGCTTCGTGCTGGCCACCAACCACGGCCTGTACTTTTACGACCCCGCCAGCGGCCTGCCGCCGCAAGCCGTCGTCGACCCCGAAAGCGACAAGCCCGGCCACCGCCTGAACGACGGCAAGTGCGACCGCCGCGGCCGCTTCTGGGTCGGCAGCATGCTCGACCAGAAGCGCGAGCCCGCCGGCACGCTGTACCGCTTCGACCCGGACCATCGCTGCCATGCCATGCTCGACGGCTTCGTGCTGCCCAATGCGCTGTCCTGGAGCCCCGACGACCGCAGCATGTATTTCGCCGACACGCACAACCAGGTGATCTGGGTCTTCGACTACGACCTGGACGATGGCGCGATCTCGAACCGGCGCGTCTTCAAGGACTGGACCCATCAGCCCGGCCGTCCCGATGGCGCCACGGTGGACGCCGACGGCTATGTATGGAACTGCATGGTCGCCACCGGCCAGCTGGTGCGCCTGGCGCCGGACGGCCGCGTGGACCGCGTGATCCAGCTGCCAGTCACCAACCCGACCTGCCCCGCCTTCGGCGGCGCCGGCCTGGACACGCTCTACATCACCAGCCATTCGCAGCGGCTGACGCCGGAAAAACTGGCGCTGGAACCGCTGGCCGGCGGCCTGTTCGCGCTGAACGTGGGCGTGAAAGGCCTGCCGGAACCACGCTACCGGGGCTGACGCGCCCGCCACACACCCGGGGACCAGACGCGGCCACCGCGCGCCCCATCGTCGCCGCTCCAGCGGCACAGGAGGAGACTGACATGCAGAGGATATTCGCCGCGGCGCTCTGCGCCGCCCTGTTGATGGCCGGCCCGGCGCGCGCCGAAGGCGTGGTCAAGCTGGTCGTGCCCTTCGCGCCGGGCGGCCCGGTCGACCAGGTGGCGCGGCTGGTGGCGCCGGACCTGTCGGCCGAGCTGGGCGCGACCGTGGTGGTGGAGAACCGGGGCGGCGCCGGCGGCACCATCGGCGCCAACGCCGTCGCCAAGGCGGCGCCCGACGGCCAGACCCTGCTGGTGGCGACGCTGGGCTACGTCATGTCCGCCGGCACCACGCCCCACCTGCCCTATGACCCGCGCAAGGACCTGACGCCGCTGTACCTGTTCGGCCAGGTCCAGAGCCTGCTGGTGGTGCGCAACTCGCTGGGCGTGTCCACGCCCGCCGAGCTGGTGAAACTGGCCAGGTCCGGCGCGCCGCTGAGCTATGGCTCCAGCGGCGTGGGCTCGACCATGCACATCGGCGGCGAGCTGTTCAATATCGCCGCCGGCGCCAAGGCCACCCATGTGCCCTACCGGGGCGCGGCGCCCGCGCTGATCGACCTGATCGCCGGTCGGGTGGACATGGTCAATGCCGACGTGCCGGTGCTGCAGCCCTATGTGAAGGACGGACGCGTCAAGGCCATCGTCATCTACGACACCCAGCGCTCGCCCTATCTGCCCGACGTGCCCAGCGCGCAGGAGGCCGGCCTGCCGGCGCTACAAATGAGCAACTGGTACGGCGCGCTGGCGCCGGCCGCCACGCCGCTGGCCACGCGCCAGCGGCTGGAACAGGCGTTCGCCAAGGTCATCGCCAAGCCCGAGCTGGCGCGCAAGCTGGCCGACGCCGGCCTCTCCGGCCCGCTGGGCGCGGCGGAGTTCCGGGCCAAGCTCAACGCCGACCTGGACCGCTGGGTGCCCATGATCCGCCAGGCCGGCATCCGCACGGAATGATCGCCATGAGGCAACGACACCGCCTGTTGATGATCGGCCCGCTGCCGCCGGGCCTGCGCGCGGCGCTGGCCGAACGCTACGAACTGGACGCGCTATGGGAGCAACCCGACTGCGACGCCTGGCTGCGCGCATCGCGCGGCCGCTACGCGGGCGGCGTGACCATGTCGCGCCACGGCTGCACCGAAGCCATGCTCGCCTGTCTCGCCGGCGGCGTGCTGGCCTGCTTCGGCGTGGGCCATGACGGCATCGACCTGGAAGCGGCGCGGCGCCACGGCGTGCAGGTCAGCATCACGCCCGACGTGCTGGACGACTGCGTCGCCGATCTGGCCTTCGGACTGGTGCTGGCCACGGCGCGGCGCATTCCCGGCGCCGACCGCCACGTGCAGGCGGGCCGTTGGCCCGGCGGTCCCTACCCGCTGGCGACGCGCGTCAGCGGCAAGCGGCTCGGCATCGTCGGCCTGGGCCGCATCGGCCGCGCCGTCGCGCGCCGCGCCGCCGGTTTCGACATGGCGCTGCGCTACCACGGCCGCGCGCCCAAGCCGGACGCGGACATGCCCTTCGAGCCCGACCTGCCGGCGCTGGCGCGCTGGGCCGACTTCCTGGTGCTGTCCTGCCCGGGCGGACCCGCCACGCGCCATCTGGTGTCGGCAGCGGTGCTGGACGCGCTGGGACCCGACGGATTCCTGATCAACGTGGCGCGCGGCAGCGTGGTGGACGAAGCCGCACTGATCCGCGCTATCGAGACGGACCGCATCGCCGGCGCCGGGCTGGATGTGTACGCCGACGAACCGCGCGTGCCGGCCGCACTGCTGGGCCGCGACAACGTCGTGGTCCTGCCGCATGTAGCCGCCTCGACGCAGGAAACCCGCGCCGCCATGGAAAACCTGGTGCTGGACAACCTGGACGCCTTTTTCAGCCGGGGCGCGGTGCTGACCCCGCCCGCCTGAGCCGCCATAGGAGACACCCGCCATGATCATCGAACACCGCACCTACACCCTGCCGCATGGCGGGATGGATGCCTATCTCGCGCGCTACCGCGAACTGGCGCTGCCGCTGCAGATGCGCCACCTGGGCCGTCTGCTGGGATTCTTCGTCAGCGACATCGGCACGCTCAATCAGGTGCTGCACATCTGGGCCTACGACAGCATGGCCGACCGCGAAGCCCGCCGCGCGGCGCTGGAGGCCGATCCGGCCTGGCAGGAATTCAAGCGCGGCAATCGCGGGACCTTCGTGGCGCAGCAGGTGTCGATCTGGCGCGCGGCGTCGTTCAGTCCGAAACGGGTCTAGCCCGGCACGGTCATGTCCGATTCCACGCTCACCAACCCGTTGCTGCGCACGCTGCGGGAAGGCGGCCTGGCCGCCTCGCTGATCGTGCGCCTGTTCGACGGGCCCGAGATCGGCCGCATCGCCGCGACCGCCGGCCTGGACGCGCTGTACGTCGACCTGGAGCATTCCCTCCTGTCGCTGCAATCCGCCAGCCGCATCTGCAACGCCACCCGCGAGGCGGGCGTGACGCCGCTGGTGCGCGTGCCCGCCATCGACGCCGCGCTGATCGCCCGCGTGCTGGACGGCGGCGCGCTCGGCATCATCGCGCCGCAGGTCGAATCGGCGGCCGACGCGGCGCGGGTCGTGGCCTGCTGCCGCCATCCGCCGCGCGGCCGCCGCTCCTACGCCGGCGGACAGGCGGCGCTGGGCTACCGCGACCTGCCCCAGGCCGAGGCCATGGCGGCCCTGGACGCCAGCGTGCTGACGGCCGTCATGATCGAAAGCCGCAACGCGCTGGACGCGGTCGAGGCCATCGCCTCGGTGGACGGGCTGGACCTGCTGTTCATCGGCGCGCACGACCTGGCGGCGGACCTGGGCCTGGCCGGCCAATGGGACCACCCGGCGCTGCTGCGAGCGCTGGCCCGCATCCGCCAGGCCTGCCTGGATGCGGGCAAGGCGCTGGGCCTGGGCGGTCTGGCGGGCCAGCCCGCGCTGCTGCGCGAACTGGCCGCCCCGCCGCTGGGCTGCCTGGTCTCGACGGGCACGGACCTGGCCTGCCTGCTCGGCGCGGCCACGCAGCGCGCCGCCGCCGCGCATGCGCTGCGCGACCCGGCTGGCGCAAACCCTAGCAGCAGTCGCACAGCAGCACGTCGTTGACCACGTTGCGCGGCCGCGCGCCCAGCCGGCCGAAGCCGAAGGCCGCCATCACATCGTGGCAGACCTCCATGGCCTGGTCCTCGCAGGCGGCGTCGTCCACGCCCGGGCAGGTGACCAGCACGCGCCGCGCGCACATATGGTCCAGGAAGTCCGCCGACACCGCTCCCCCGACGACCGTCACCGAGCGCACGCTGGCCGGCAGGCCGTTCTGGCGCAGTCCGGCCAGCATGCATGAGCGGACGATCAGCGCCGCCGTGTCCGCCGGCAGGCACTCGTCGGCGTCCAGGCAGTCCACGGCGAAGAAATCGTCCAGCCTGCGCACCGCGCCCGCCGCCAGCGGCAGCAGGCTGACGCAGCGGTGCCGGCTCAGGGACAGCCGCATCATGATGCGCGGATCCAGTCGGCGGCGCGCTCGGCCAGCATCAGCACGGGCGCGTTGATATTGCCCGAGGTCAGATCGGGCATGACCGACGCATCGACGATGCGCAGCCCCGGCACGCCCAGGCAGCGCATGCGCCCGTCCACCACCGCCATCGGATCGCGCTCCGCGCCCATGCGGCAGGTGCCGCCCGGGTGGTGCACGGTGATGGCCGTGCGGCGGATGAATGCGTCCAGCGCCGGGTCGTCTTCGACGCCCTGCCCGGGCGCCAGCTCGTCGAGCACGAAATCACCCAGCGCCGGCTGACGCATCAGGTCGCGCGCGATGCGCACCGAATCGCGCACCCGCTCCCGGTCTTCCTGGCAGGCCAGGAAGTTCTGGTCGATGCGCGGCGCGGCCAGCGGATCCGCGCCCGCCACCGTGATGCGGCCCCGGCTGCGCGGATGCAGCAGGACGGTGCGCACGGCGAAGCCGTCCTGGAACGGCTGGCGCCAGGGCTTGAGCCAGGGCCGGGCCGTGAACGGCGCCGCCGTCAGCAGGAATTGCAGGTCGGGCGTGTCCATGCCCTCGGGCTGCACGAAGCCCACCACCCCGCCCGGCACGTCGCCGGCGAAACCTTCGCCGCCCAGGTAGGCGCGCACCATCGAGCGGCCGATGCGGTCCAGCCGCAGCTCGCGCACGAAGGGACCGGGCGCGCGCCGCCGCGCCGTCACGATGACCGAGATGTGGTCCTGCAGATTGGCGCCCACGCCGGGACGGTCCAGCCGCACCGACAGGCCGGCCTGTTCCAGCACTCGCGCCGGCCCGATGCCCGAATGCATCAGGATGGCTGGCGTGTTGATCGCGCCGGCGGCGAGGATGACCTCGCGCCGCGCCCGCGCCGTCTGCTGCCGGCCGCCGCGCAGATAGCGCAGCCCCGTGGCGCGATCTCCGTCGAAATCCAGGCCCAGCACATGCGCGCCGGTCTCCACGCGCAGGTTCGGCCGCCGCAGCGCCGGCCGCAGATAGGCGGTCGCGGCGCTGCAGCGCCGTCCCTGGCGGATCGACATCTGCAAGCGCGAGAAGCCGCCGGCGGGCCGCGCGTTGTAGTCCTCCAGCCAGGGATGGCCCGCCTGCCCGGCCGCCGTCGCGAAGGCGTCGAGCAGCGGATCCTGGTAGCGGCAGCGCTGCACGCGCAGGGGGCCGCCGCCGCCGCGCTCGGCGCCCGCGCCGCCCTCCCAGTCCTCCAGCCGGCGGAAATACGGCAGGGTATCCTCGAAGCGCCATTCATCCAGGCCATAGTCGCGCGCCCAGCGGGCGAAGTCGCCCGGATGGCCGCGCACGAAGGCCATGGCATTGGTGGACGAGCTGCCGCCCACCACCTTGCCGCGCGCGCACTCGATCGCGCGGCCGTCGGCGTGCTCGGCCGGCTCGGCGTCGTAGCCCCAGTCGTGCAACCGCTTCTGCAGGATCTTGCCCCAGCCCAGCGGCACGTGGATCAGCGGATCGCGATCCCAGGGGCCGGCCTCCAGCACCAGCACGCGGCAGTCCGCCTGCGCGCTCAGGCGGTTGGCCAGCACGCAGCCGGCCGAACCGGCGCCGACGATGATGTAGTCGTACTCCGCGCTCATGTCCTGGCCACCTGCCGGAAATTCACGTGCACATTCTTCTCCCGCGTGAAGGACAGCATCTCGCCAAAGCACTCGTCGCGGCCGATGCCCGACTGCCGCACGCCGCCGTAGGGCGCGCCCAGGAAATGCTTGCCCACCTCGTTGATCCAGACAAAGCCGGCGTCGATCTCGCGCGCCAGCCGGTGCGCCCGCGACAGGTCCGCCGTCCAGATGGCCGCCGTCAGGCCCACGTCCAGGCCCCGGATCTGGTCCAGCATCGCCGTCTCGTCGTGCCAGGGCATCAGCGCCAGCACCGGCCCGAACAGTTCCTCGCGCGCCAGCGCCGAATCGGCGGGCACATCGGCATACACGGTGGGCTCCAGATAATGGCCGCCCGCCGGCACGCCACGGGTCGGAATGGCGCCGCCATGCAGCAGCCGGCCGCCGCAGGCCTCGTCGATGACGCGCTTGACGCGGTCGCGGTGCTCGGCGCTGATCATCGCGCCCATCGTGGTGGCCGGATCGGTCGGATCGCCGGGCACGTAGGCGCCGCAGGCCTGGACCACATGGCGGCAGACCTCGTCGTAGATGTCGCGGTGGACGAAGGCGCGGCTGGTCGAGCCGCAGGACTGGCCGCACCAGGTGAAGTTCATGCCGTCGACGATGGCGCGCGCCGCCTGCGCCGGATCGACGTCGGCGCAGGCCACGAAGGGATTCTTGCCGCCCAGCTCCAGCGCCACCGGCTTGATGCGGCCGGCGGCCGCCTGCATGACCTTGCGGCCCGTGGCGATGCTGCCGACCAGCCCGATCATGTCCACGTCGGAACTCTCGGCCAGCGCGGCGCCGGCCTCGCCGCCGCCCGGAAGAATGGCCAGCACGCCCGGCGGCAGCAGGTCGCCGATCAGCTCAGCGCAGCGCAGCGCAGACAGCGGCGCCTGCGCCGGCGGCTTGATGATGACGGCGTTGCCCGCCGCCAGCGGCGCGGCCAGCTTGCCCATGGCGAACAGCAGCGGATGATTGAACGCCACGATGCGCGCGACCACGCCCAGCGGCTCGCGCTCGGTGTAGTTCAGGGCGTCCGGCCCCATCGGGATGGTGTCGCCCTTCAGCTCCGTCACCAGCCCGGCGAAGAAGTCCAGCAGCGCGGCGGCCACCATGACGTCCGAGCCCATCTCGCTCACCGGATTGCCGCAGTCCAGCGCGTCCAGCAGGGCCAGCTGGGCGGCATTGTCGCGCAGCCGCTGGGCGACGCGGCGCAGCACCGCCGCGCGCGCCAGCGGCGCCGTGCGGCGCCAGATGGCATGGCCTTCCCGCGCGGCGCGCGCGGCCCGGGCCACATCCTCGCGGCCGGCCTCGGCCACACGCATCAGCAGCTCGCCCGTGCCCGGCGCGCGGACCTCCATCCAGCGGTCGGACTGTGGCGCGTGCCAGGCGCCGCCGTAGTACAGGCCGGCCTGGGCCGGCAAGGCCACCGGGCCGCTGGCCGTGTCGTGCGTCTTCGGATTCATGCCTGGGTTCCTCAGCGTTTGACCGGGCCGGCCTGTTGCAGGAAGCGGGTATCGAAGCCCTTGCTGTCATCGAAGCTGGCCGCCAGCGCGCCCTGTTCCTTGTAGAGCGTGGCGGTGGCCCGCCACTGCGCCGGATCGATCCAGCCCAGCCCGTGCTCGCGGGTATGGGCGCTGAAGAAGGTGTAGTCCAGGTCGGCCTGAAGCTGCGCCACCAGCATCTCCTTCTTGCCCTTGTATTCCGGGTTGTTCCTGATCAGCGAGTCGGCCGCGGCGCCCGGATCCTGGATCACGTCGGCGTAGCCCTTCATATAGGCGGCCACGAAGCGGCGCACCAGGTCCGGCCGCTCGGCGATGGTCTTGTCGGCCGTGAACATGCCCGAGCCATAGCTCTGGATGCCCAGATCCGCGCCGTGCAGCACCGACAGCGAGCCGGGGCCGCCGGCCTTGTGCTCCAGCTCGGGCACTTCGGCGTCGATATAGCCCGGCACCGCGTTCACGCGGTTGAGCAGCAGGAAGTTCTCATAAGGCGGCGACACCGTGGACTGCTTGATGTCGTTGAGCGAAATGCCGTTCTTGGCCAGCGCCGCCTTCAGGAAGATGTAGGTGGACCCGGCCGGATGCACGCCGATATTGGCGCCCTTGAGCTGCTGCACGGACTTGAGGTCGAAGTTCTTCTTCACCGAGATGATGGCCAGCGGCGTCTTCTGGTTGACCGCCACCAGCGCCGTGTTGGCGATGCCCTGCGACCTGCCCACCATCAGCGTGGGCAGGTCCGAGAAGCCGAAGTCGGCGTTGCCGTTGGCCACCAGCCGCAGCGCGTCGGTGGAGCCGGTGCCCTTGCGGATCGTACCGGCGTCGATGCCCTGCTCGGCGAAATAGCCCTTGTCGCGCGCCACGAAGAACGGCGCATGGTTGCCGCGCACCACCCAGTCCAGCTGCACGGTGACGGCATCCTTGGTCTGGGCCTGGACCGCGCCGGCCAGGGCCAGCGCGCCCAGCAGGCCGCACAGCTTGCTACGCTTGATCATGATTTTCCCCTTGTTGATTGTCGATGCTTCAGCGCGCCGCCCAGCCCAGGAACCGCAGCTCGGCCAGCTCGATCAGGTAATAGAAGAAGACGCCCAGGACGGATATCTGCACCAGCGCGGCGAACACCAGCGCCGTATCCATCTGGCTGGAGGCGAACTGGATCATGTAGCCCAGCCCGGCCGAGGCGCCGACGAATTCGCCGACGATCGCGCCGATCACGCTCAGGGTGATCGCGACCTTCATGCCCGCCATGAGGGCCGGCAGCGAGGACGGGATCTTCACGCGCGCCATGATCTGGCCCGGCGTCGCGCCAATGGACTGCAGCAGCGACATCAGGTTGGCGTCGGCCGAGCGCAGGCCCACCAGCATGTTCAGCGTGACCGGGAAGAAGGCCATGATGACGATCAGGGCGATCTTGGGCAGCAGGTCATAGCCGAACCACAGGATCAGCAGCGGCGCCAGCGCGATCTTCGGCACGTTCTGGAACAGCACGATGAGCGGATAGCTGGCGCGGCCGAACCAGGCGTATCGGTCCACCAGCAGCGCCAGCGTGATCCCCACCACGCAGGAACACAGAAAGCCGTAGAGGATTTCCGCGCCCGTGACCAGGCTGGCCTGGAACAGCTCGTCCTGGCGCTCGAACAGCACGGCGACGATGGCCGACGGCGCCGGCACCACGAAGGCCGACACCTGCAGCAACCGGACCGCCGCCTCCCACAGCGCCACGATCAGCAGCACCAGCGCGAGGCTGGGCAAGGCGGCGCGCCAGGCCTGGCGCAGCCGGCCGGACGCGGGCCGCGCGGGCGCGGCGGGTTCTTTCAAGGTCGTGCTCATGCTCATTTTCCGCTCCCCGGCGCATGCCCTGCCTTGAGCAGCTGCCGCAACTGGAAAGACTTCTGGTGGAACATCGGGCTGGAAAACGTCGCCTCGTTCTTGGGCTGCGGCAGGCCGATATCCAGCTTCTGCACGATGCGCGCCGGATTGGTGGCCATGACGTAGACGCTGTCGGACAGGTAGACCGCCTCGTCGATGGAGTGCGTGACGAACACCACGGTCTTGCCGGTGCGCCGCCAGATATCGAGCAGGAAGTCGCTCATGTGCTCGCGCGTGATGGCGTCCAGCGCGCCGAAGGGCTCGTCCATCATCAGCACCTCGGGATCCAGCGCCAGGGCGCGCGCGATGGATACGCGCTGGCGCATGCCGCCGGACAGCTGCGCCGGATACCGGTCGGCCGCGTACTCCAGGCCGACCAGGCGCAGCAGTTCCAGCGCGCGGTCGCGTTGCCGCTCGCGCGGCACCGCGTCCACCAGCGCCATCAGCGAACAGACGTTCTCCAGCGCGGTCTTCCAGGGCATCAGCGCCGCTTCCTGGAACACCATGCCCACGCGCCGCTGCCGCACCGCCTCGCCCGGCGGCACGCCGGCCACCGAGACCTCGCCGCCGGGCGGCGGCACCAGTCCGGCGAACACCTTCAGCAGCGTGCTCTTGCCGCAGCCCGAAGGGCCGATGATGGAGGTGAACGAGCCCTTCGCGATCTCGATGTCGATGTCGCTCAACACCCGCACGCAACCGGCGCGGGTGTCGAAATCCACGTTCAGGCCGCGGGCCCGTATCTGCGCCGCCAGGGGCGCCGCCTCCCGCGCCGGGCCGGGCCCGGCGGATGCATTCGCCTGCATGTCCATGGCCCGCCTCAACCCGCGGCCACGGCCGCCGCGAAAGCCGGCCGCTGCTCGATGCGCGCCATCCATTGCCGCAGATGCGCCAGCTCGGGCTTGGGATGGGGGAACTTCAGGCAGCGGCGCACCAGCGGCGCCAGGCAGATGTCGGCCAGGGAGAAGGCCTCGCCCGCGACCCAGGGCCGGCCCGCCAGGTGCCCGTCCAGCAGCGACAGCTCGGCGGACAGCAGCTTGGCGGCCGCCTCGCTCAGTTGCTCGGGCGGCAGCTTGGCTTCCTTGAAGCCGGCCAGGTAGGCCACGTTGAGCGAGGCCAGCGTCCAGTCCATCCAGCGCTCGACCTGGCTGCGCGCGGCGGGATCGCGCGGATACAGCGCGTGGGCTTCCTGCTTGTTGGCCACATAGCGCAGGATGGTGTGCGATTCCCACACGTGCAGCTCGCCGTCGCGCAGGGTCGGCACCTTCTGCGTGGGGTTGATGGCCTGGTATTGCGGGGTGAGCGTGGTGCCCTCGAAGGTCTTGCCGTAATCGTGGCGCTTGTACGGCGTGCCCAGCTCTTCGAGCAGGAACAACACTTTCTGCACATTGCCCGAGGTGGCGCGTCCCAGAACTTCCAGCATGATGATTCTCCCTTGATATATGGTTTGCGCGGCCGTTCAGGACCGCTGCGGCTTGTAGGCGATGCACTCGATCTCGATCTTGGTGTCGATGACCGCGCGGGCCTCCACGGTCGTGCGTGCGAGCATCCCGTCCGGGAAGTACTCCTTGAACACGCCGTTGTAGCGGCCAAAATCGCGCGCGTCTTCCAGGTAGACGGTGGCCTTGACCACGTCGGCCAGGTCGCAGTCGGCCGCCCGCAGCGCCCGCCGCATCGCTTCGATAGTGGCGCGCGTCAGCTGTTCGATGGTGCCTTCCAGCATGACGCCGTTCTCGTCCTTGGCCACCTGGCCCGACACGAAGACGTAGTCGCCCGCCCGCACCGCCGGATGGAACGGCAGGTTCGGATTCTTGTTGCCAAAGGCTTGTTGCAGATAGGTCATGGTCAGGTCCCGTAAACGGAGCTTTCGATGATGTCCAGGCCGCGCTGCCGGTCCAGCAGGTAGAGCAGCCCGCGGTCGTCGGTGGTGACGTCGTTGGACGACGCGCGTTCGCAGCCGGCCGGCGGGTCGGGCTCGTAGCAGCCCACTTCGCGCGGCCGGAACGGATCGCTGATGTCCAGCAGTCGCAGGCCACGCGCGAACCAGGCGAAGGGCAGCACATTGCCGCTGAACTTCTCGGCCGGCTGGTGACAGCCGGACATGGCTTCTTGCGGCTGGCCGTCAGGGTCCACGCCGTCGACCTGGAAGGTGGAGATCGGCATGGGCTGGCGCTCGTCCGTGATGTCGAAGAACCAGGTGAAGGCCGGCGGCGACGGCCGCAGCTTGGCCACGTCCTCGTCCGCCACCACCAGGATCTGGCGGCCCTTGAGCAGCCCCGGTATGGGCAGCGCCGTGTGCGTGGGATGCGGATGGGCCGGCCCGGTGTTGAACTGCGACACCAGGCGCGGCCGCGCCATGTCCTCGATGTCCAGGATGAACATGCCGTGATGCCAGTACGACACGTACAGGCGGTTGCCCATGCGCAGCGGATGGTGGCAGCGCGGCGGCACGTAGTTGTCCCAGGGATAGGTTTCGCCGCCGGCCTCGTGCTGGCCGGGAATCCACCAGCGCCCCACTTCCTCGGGCTTCGCCGGATCGCGCAGGTCCAGGATCTTGACGATGTTGCCGATATAGCCCGGCGCCGTCGGCGAGATATAGGCGTAGCGACCGTCGAAGTCGTAGCGGTGTACGCCGCCGCCCTGGGTGCCCGTCTTCCAGTGCGTGATCAGGCGCGGACGGTCCGGCCGGCTGACGTCGTAGATGCCCAGTCCGCCGCCGAAATCGTCGGCGCCGCTGCGGAACTTCTCATAGTTGACGATCATCAGGCCGTCGCGCACGCGCACCTTGTGCGAATGCCAGCCGATGGGCACTTCCAGCGACGCCAGCAGGCGCGGGCGGCGCGGGTCTTCGACGTCGTAGATCGAGGTGCCATAGGGCGGACGCATGTGCGAGACATACATCGTCGCGCCCTCCACCCAGACCTGTCCGCCCCCCTCGCAATCGACGTGGGCGAGCAGCGAGGTATTCCATTGTTTAGCCAAGGCCGGGCTCCCTCAGACCAGCTCGACCAGGTCGCCGCCGGCCGTGCGTCCCCACTGGTGGAACAGGCCCATGGCGCGCAGCGCCGGCTCGTCGCTGGCGATGAACAGGATCAGCGGCTCGGTGGCGTCGTTGCGGTACTGCACCCAGTTCTCGCTGGGCACGGCGACCGTGTCGAACGGTTCGAGCGCATGCCGCTGTTCGCCCACCGTCATGCTGCCCTGGCCGCTGAACGGCGACACCAGCAGGTTGGCGGTCTGCTTGAGCGGCAGCGTGGTCTCGCCCGGCCGCACCATCTGCATGAAGAAGGTCATGGTCCGGTAGACCGGGCCGCCCCGAAGCGGATGCGTGTATTCGATCGACACGCCCTCGTGCGGCGATTCGTCCCAGTCGCGAAAGCGATACAGCAGCTCGCGCATGGCTTCGTAGCGGTACACGAACATGGGCGAGGAATCGCCGCCGCCGCGCCGGTGGTCGAGAAAGCGCGGCGTCAGTCCGCCGGCGCCATAGACCATGCGCGAATACTCGGTCTGGAAGCGCGCGCTCTGCTTGCGCACGACCTCGCCGTTTTCCTGGTAGTCGTGCTGGAACGACAGGGCGTTCAGGTTCTCGACCAGCGGATAGTCCAGCACTGACAGATTGATGGCCGGCTCGCCGCCCAGGTTGCCGTGGTTGTGCCAGGTGTCGCGCGGCGTCAGCACCATGTCGCCGGGCAGGAAGGTGATGTCCTCGCCCTCCACGCCCGTGAAGTTCTGCCGGCCCGTCAGGCCGAAGCGCACGGCGCTGGCCGTGTGCGCGTGCGGCGGCATGAGTTCGTTGGGATCGTTCTGGCGATAGGCGGTGTACAGCGTGGACACCGTCGCGCGGCGCGGCGCCAGGCCCGGGTTGATGAGGATCAGCGAGCGGCGGTCGGTGTTCTCGGTGGAGATCAGGCGCGCCGACTGGGCCAGCAGGGGCTGGATGTCGTCGCGGTACGACCAGCGGTGCGGCACCGGCTTGGGGCCGTTGGTCAGCTGGCTGATGTCGTCGTGCGCGCTGTCTCCGCGCGCCCAGAACGGAAACATGTGCCTCCGTTCGATCTGCTCATACATGGACAGCAATTCCGCCGCGCGCGCATCGCCGGCGACCTCGGTCGCGTGCATACACATTCCCCTTTGAATGGTTATCAGGATTCAGCGGAACAAAATCTAATAACAACCAATGGTTGTGTAAACGCGATTCTGGTTTTTTTATGGAAAACCCCTAAACCTGATTTTCCGACCCTTATTTTTCTGCGCTTTCCCCATGCAAATCAGGCATTTGCGAATTAGCAACCGAATAACCGCCAATTAACAACCATTCAGGGTTTTCGATATTGCTGGGCGTATATTCCGCCCATAAGATGTACGCAAAAAAACCGGAGGCGGGAAACTCATGGCACGCACAAGGCAACCCGAAGTTTCGAATGACGTCACGCGCCTGATCACACAGATCCGCGCCATGATCGGCAAGGGAGAGGAGCTGCCGCCCGAGCGCCTGCTGGCCGATCAGCTGAAGGTGAAGCGGCATCGCCTGCGGCTGGCGCTGGAGACGATGCGCGACGCCGCCGAACTGCCTCGCCCCATCATCCGCCGCAACGACAGTCCGGTGCTCAAGAGCGACGTGGTGGTCCAGGGCACCAATGCGCTGGAGGTCATCGAGCTGCGCATCGTGCTGGAGCCGGCCATCGCGCGCCTGGCGGCGGTGCGCGCCTCGCCGGTGCAGATCGCCAAGATCCTGGAAGCCGCCACCACGCCGCAGGGCGTAACGCGCACCATCGGCGATATCGCCTTCCACAAGCTGCTGGCCGACAGCTCCGGCAACCAGCTCGCGGCCAGCCTGTATGCCTTCCTGCGCCGCGTCGGCTCCGACCACAGGCTGCACGTGCCCATGGCCAGCGCGATCACGAGCGAGCGCATCCAGCAACGCGACCAGGAACACCGCGCCATCGCGGAAGCCATCGCCGCGCGCTCGCCGGACGCCGCCGAACAGGCCATGCGCCAGCACTTGCGGCGGGTCCAGCGCGAGATCGCCGATCGCTTGAATCCGCTGGAGACGGCCTGAATTTCTGGCCTGAGTCTCTGGCCTGAGTTTCTGGCCTGAGTCTCTGGCCTGAGTTTCTGGCCTGATTTCCTGGCTAGCGCTTTCAGGCTGGGACGTTCAGACCTGGAGTGCCGACCTGGAGCGCCATGCCTGCCCCTAGCCCGCGCCGCCGGGCGGCGGTGCTACGCCTGCCTCTCCATCAATTCCACGACCCAGTCGATGAAGGCGCGCAGCTTGGCGCTGACGTGGCGGTTGGGCGGATAGGCCAGGTACATCGGCATCGTTTCCATGTCCCAGTCCTCGAACAGCCGCGCCAGCTCGCCGCTGGCCAGGTGCGGCCGCGCCATGTAGTCGGGCAGCCACAAGATGCCCAGCCCCGCCAGGCCGGCCTGCAGATAGGCGTTGCCGTCGTCCACCGCCAGCGCGTAGCGTCCGTGCACGCTCAGGCGTTCGTCGCCGCGCTGCATGGCATAGGGCAGCGCCCGCCCCAGCCGCGCCCACAGATAGCCCACGATGCGATGGTGCGAGTCTTCCAGCTCGCCCGGATGCCGTGGCACGCCCGCCATCGCCAGATAGCCCGGCGACGCGTACACGCCCAGCCGCAGGTCCGCCACGCGGCGCGCGCGCAGCGATTGGTCCTGCAGCTCGCCGCCGCGGATCACGCAGTCCACGTTCTCGCCGATCAGGTCCACCTTGCGGTCGCTCACGCCCAGGTCCAGCTGGATCTCGGGATAGCGCGCGTGGAAGGCCGGCAAGGCCGGCACCAGCACCATGCGCGCGAAGGGACTGGGCACGTCCACGCGCAGCCGGCCCCGGGGCGAGGCCGAGGCGTCGGACAGGCTGGTCTCGGCATCGTCCATGTCGGCCAGCAGGCGCAGCACGCGTTCGTAATAGGCCGCGCCGTCGGCCGTGACATTGACCTGGCGAGTCGTGCGGTTCAACAGCCTGACGCGCAGCCGCGCCTCCAGCTGCTGCACCAGCTGCGTCACACTGGTCCGGCTGATGCGCAGCGTCTCGGCCGCCTTGGTGAAGCTGCCTGTCTCCACCACCCGCGCAAACGCTTGCATTGCATCGAATCGGTCCATGCGTGTCTCCTGCCCTTCGCCAGATTGTTTGCATTCTACAAACAGTGCTGGACAGGCTTGCCCGTTTATCGGCGGCGCGCCGCCTCCTACAGTGCGGCATCGGTTCACACACATCCAGGCCAGCCGGCCTGTACACGGAGATCAGGCATGACCCAACGCGACGTCGTCTTTCCCCCCGGACGCCAGGCGCTTTATGAGCGCAACCGCTATTCCCCGGCGATCAAGGCCAACGGCTTCCTGTTCGTCTCGGGCCAGGTCGGCAGCCGCGAGGATGGCTCGCCCGAGCCGGACCTGGACGAACAGGTGCGGCTGGCGTTCCGCAACCTCAACGCCGTGCTGGCCGCCGCCGGCTGCAGCTTCGACGACGTGGTCGACGTGACAGTGTTCATCGTCGATCCCGCATCGACGTTCGAACGGATCTGGCGCATCGTTCCCGAGTTCTGGGGACAGGCGCCGTATCCCACGCTGACCGGCGTGGGCGTCACCTGGCTGTATGGGTTCGACGTTGAACTCAAGGTGATCGCCAGGCTGCCGGACGGCGCGGCGGGCTAGGGCCTGTCAATGCAACGGCGCGCGGGATTCGGGATGCGCGCTTGCGGGTGAAAAACCGTCGTCGCTCACGACAGCCCGCGCTTCGCCTTCCGGGTCTCGACCCAGGAAATCAGGAAGCCCGCCTCGCCGAAGGCGTTGTTGGCGTCCGTCAGATCCTCGGCGCCGACGTCCATCCGGTACGGCGCATCGCCGACCTGGGCCAGCCCGTCTTGGCCCACGCGCTGAGCGATGAACGCCCGCAGCGAAGGCGGGATGCGAGGCCGAGCGCGATGTCCGTGGCAGGCGCGGTCGCGCCGGGAGACTTGGAGGCGGAGCCGGTCATTTGAAGCTGTCGTACTCTCGGTAGTGATTCACCTGGGCGATGAATTCGGCCGGGTCCTCGCCATTCAACCGGCCGGCGATGTATTGCACATTCCCGGCCAGCATCCAGCCACGCAAGTCCAGGCCCCGGACGGCTAGCGGCATTTCCAGGTCTTCGTCGTCCAGGTAGACCTCGTCATCGTCCAGTTCCTCCAGATACGTTTCCGAAATGGAATAGAACACGGCCTGCTCGGGCGTCGCGCGCCACGCGTCCAGGTTCACGTAGATCCACTCCCCGGCCTGCAGCGCGGGGATGGCCCGCAGCAGCTCGGCCAGCGTCTTGAACACCTGCATGTCAATCTCCCGTCGGCACGCGATTCAATCGAAGATCCTCATGGCGAGAGAACAATAGCCCGAAACGAAGTCCATCAGGTCATGAAGGTAGTCTTCATGCTCCGGCGCCGCCACGGCCATGGACGCCAGCTCCGCGTACATGCGGTCCCGCGTCCAGCCCGCCGCGCGATGGCGAAGCAGCATTTCCCTGGCGGGCGCGTGGGCCATGCCAGCGGTCGCGGCGTTCAATATGTCCTGCCGGAACGGGCCGGCTTCCGGGGTGCTGCGCATGTTCTCTGGACCGGATCAAAGCCGGATCGATTCAAGCGGATGATGAATCGGCGCGCGGGATCGCCATCCTGCGCGCCGTGGCCTCGTCGACCAGGGTCCGCAGCGCGCGCAGCACCTCGTCGTGCTGCGCGTAGTCGCGGCCATAGGTCAGGTTGAAACCGTAATCGAAATCGGGCGGATTGTCGCCCTGGCTGTGCTGCAGAATGGTTTCCATCTTGTCCAGCGCCTTCACCGCGCGGGCTTCCGGCGTCGCGGCGGCCTCGTACTCGTCCCACAGCGCCAGCAGCCGCTCGCGCGCCGCCGGGTCAAGGCTGCGGGCCAGTTGCAACAGGTCGCGGCGCTCGCGCGCGCTCTTGTCCGGATGCGCGTCGCGCACGATCGCCGGCACATCGCCGCCCAGCGCCTCGCCCAGGTCGTGGACCACGCACAGCTGCAACACGCGCAGCGGATCCAGCCCCACGAGCCCATCCTGGAACAGCATGGCCATCAGGCACAGACGCCAGCTGTGCTCGGCCGTGCTTTCCTGCCGGCCGCCGGAGCTGCGGCCGCTGCGCAGCACGTCCTTGAGCCGTTCGGCCTGGCGGATGAAATCCAGCCGGCCCCTGATCGTGGCGATTTCCATCTCTTCGCGCTTCCCCTCAAACCCGGCGGGGCTCCCGGCGAACCAACGCGCCGCGACCGTGCCGACGGCCTCATCTTGCGCGCGCGCCACGCCCGTGTCCACGCATAAAAAATGCTCGCCACCACCCGGGTGGCCGTCCCCCGATCAAAGCGTCTCGACCAGCCGCGCCGCCGAGCCGTCCGCCAGCACGATGCGCGTCCAGCGGCAGGCGCTCTGGCGGATCGGCACCTCGTCCGAGCGATTGGCGCCGGTGCAAAACTCGATGGCGGGCGGGGCTTGCGTTTCGCGCCAGCCCATGGCTTCCAGCGCCGCTTCCATGCGCTGGATTTCAGGGGTGGCGTAGCGCCACAGCGAACGGCCCATCAGCCCGGACAAGGGCGCGCCGAACTCGGCGGCGCGCGGCGGCGAGCAGGCCAGCAGCGCGTGACTCAGGTCGCAGACCAGGTGCATCGGCGACGGACCGGCATCGACCAATCGGGCCAGCGCCCGATCCGCCGCCGCGTCCAGCCTGGCGGACAGCCGACGCTCGACCTGCGCGCGCTCGGCCGGCTCCATCTCCTGCACGCCGCTTTCCCAGCGAGATATCGTGGACTGCGCCACGCCGAACAGCTCGGCGGCATGCGTCTGCTTGATCCGGTTCAACAGACGCCAGCGCCGCAACGCGGCGCCCAGTCGCACGGGTTTGAAATCGAGAACCGTCATGGCGGCCAGGGGTGGATGTCGTGTGGGCGTATCTGCGGGACAGCGCACTAGCGCTGCTGCATCGCCATGCGTATGCCCAGCGCGCAATAGACCGTGCCGACCGCCTTGCCCTGCCAGCGCCAGATTGCCGGATGGCGGCGCAGGAGGCGGCCGACGCGGCCCGCGCACAGCGCCACCAGCCCCGTGCTCAAGGCGCCCATCAGCACGAACAGCACGCCCAGCGTGGCCAGCTGCAAGGCCACGGGACCGTTCTGCGGACGCACGAACTGCGGCAGGAAGGCCAGGAAGAACAGCGCCGACTTGGGGTTCAGCACCTCGGCCAGGATCGCCTGCCGGAACGCCGTGCGCGCGTCGACGCCCGCGGCCGGCGTCAGGTCGGGCAGGTCGGCCCGCTCCAGGAAGGCGCGCACGCCCAGGTAGACCAGATAGGCCGCGCCGGCGTACTTGACCACGTTGAACAGGAAAGCGGACGTCATCAGGATGGCCGACAGCCCCAGCACTGCCATGCAGGTATGGATCAGGTCGCCGGCCGCGATGCCGAGTCCGGTCGCCATGCCCACGCGCGTGCCCGAGGTGGCCGCCCGCGCCAGCGTCAGCAGCACGGCGGGGCCGGGAATCAGCACGAAGCCGGTCAGCACGGCGAGATAGGTAAGCAGCGTGGCGTGGTCGATCATTGCGTGTTTCCCTTGGAGGCGCGGCGAGCAGGCGAGCGCGCGCCGCCCTGCTCCAGGCGGCAGGCCAGCCCGTCCAGCAACAGGGCCAGGCCCTGTTCGAACGCCTGGTCCGGGCCGCCGCCTTCGAGTATATCCATGGCGACGCGCAGCAGCGGCGCGTCCTGCGGCAGTTCCTGCCGGGTCATGCCCTGCCCCGCGCCGTCCTGTGCCGCCTGCTGCTCCAGCACCGCGCCCACCGTGTACTGGCTGACCGCCAGCAGCGCATGCACGCTGGCGTCCGGCGCAAACCCGGCGTCCCGCAGCAGGCGCAGCTGCGCTTCCACCGCGCCGGCCTGCGGCCCGTCCGGCCGCGTGCCCGCATGAATGCGCGCACCGTCGCGATAGGCCAGCAGGCCGCGCCGGAAGCTCATGGCGTTGTCGTGCAGGAACGTGCGCCAGTGCTCGCCCGGCTGCGGGATGCCACGGGTGTGGCGTTCGACCAGCATCTGCCGGGAAAGCGCGTCCAGCAGTTCGCGCTTGTTCTTGAAGTGCCAATAGAGCGCGGGTTGCTGCACGCCCAGGCGCTCGGCCAGGCGGCGCGTGCTCAGGCCGTCCACGCCGACCTCGTTCAGCAGGTCCAGCGCGGCGCGGATCACGGTTTCGCGGCTGAGTTTGGTCACGCGGCTTCCTCTGTATCGACCCATCCGCCGGCCCGGATGCCGCTGTGCGTCCACGCCGGCGTTCAGGTCCGTTCACTGAATTCCAGGCTTGACAATTTATCACTGATAGATTTTCATACGCAAATTTATCACTGATAAATTTTTAATGAAATCCGACAAAGCCCTGTTCGTCATCCTGACGACCGTCGCGCTGGACGCCGCCGGCATCGGCCTGATCATGCCGGTGCTGCCCGGCCTGCTGCGCGCGCTGGCCGGCGCCGATCAGGTCGCCCGCCACTACGGCGTGCTGCTGGCGCTGTATGCGCTGATGCAGTTCCTGTGCGCGCCGCTGCTGGGCGCGCTGTCCGACCGCCACGGACGCCGTCCGGTGCTGCTGGCCTCGCTGGCCGGCGCCGCGCTGGACTACGCGGTGATGGCGGTCGCGCCGGCGCTGTGGGTGCTGTACCTGGGTCGCGCCGTCGCCGGCCTGACCGGCGCGACCGGCGCGGTCGCCAGCTCATGCATCGCCGACCTCTCGCGCGGCGAGGACCGCGCCCGCCGCTACGGCTACCTGAGCGCCTGCATGGGCCTGGGGCTGATCGCCGGGCCGGTCATCGGCGGCCTGGCGGGCCAGTGGTCGCCGCATGCGCCCTTCGCCGTCGCCGCCGCGCTGAACGCGCTCAATTGCCTCATGGCCTGGCGCTTCCTGCCGGAATCGCGGCCCGCGTCCGACGCCACGACATCGGCCGCAACAGCCCCCGCCGCCGCTGGCATCCGCGCGGCTCGCGCGCTCCAGGCGCTCAATCCGCTGGGCGCCCTGCGCTGGGTTCGCGGCCTGCCGGCGGTGCCGGCGCTGCTGCTGGCCTACGTGCTCGCGCAGATCTCTGGCCAGGTGCCTGGATCCTTGTGGGTGCTGTACGGCGAAGACCGCTACCACTGGGACGCCGCCATGGTCGGCCTGTCCCTGGCGGCCTTCGGCGTGCTGCATGCGCTGGCGCAGGCCCTGCTGCCCGGCCCCGCCACCCGGCGTTTCGGCGAGCGCGGCAGCGCCATGCTGGGCTTGCTGGCCGATGGCTGCGCCTACGTGCTGATCGCCTTCGCGACGCAGGGCTGGATGGCGTTTCCAATCCTGTTGCCGCTGGCGCTGGGCGGCCTGGTCGTACCCGCGTTGCAGGCGCTGCTCTCGCAGCAGGCCGGCGCGTCGCGCCAGGGGCAGTTGCAAGGATCTCTGGCCTCCCTGGCGGGCCTGACCTCCGTCATCGGCCCGCTGTGCGTCACCGCCCTCTATGCCGCGCCCGGCCAGGGTTGGAACGGCTGGCCCTGGCTGGCCGGCGCGGCGCTGAACCTGGCCGGGCTGGCGCTGCTGCTGCGGCGGGCCAGGCCCGTGCGCGACCTGTGCGCCGGGAACGAGCCGGCGACGGCGCGACAGCGGCAGTGACAAGCCCCTTCGCGGAACGCCCAGCAAGGACCGGAGTGGCGAACGCGACCGGCCTGCCTACACTGGCTTCACTGCCCGAACCCCAGGAGACTCGCCATGATCCGCCAAGACGCAGCATTCACCTGCCGCTACCGCGCGCCCGGCAGCGCGCCACAAGGCCCGATCCGCTACGCCATCGGCCAGACCACGCTGGGCATGGTCCTGGCCGGCAAGACGGAGCTTGGCATCTGCGCGATTCTGCTGGGCGCGGACCGGGACGCGCTGCGCGCCGAGCTGGCCGCCGCCTTTCCCGATGCGACGCTGCACGCGGATCCGCGATCGCTGCAACCTGAGCTGGCCGCCATCGCCGCCTATATCGACCACGGCAACGCCGATGCGCCGCTGGCGCTGGACGTGGGCGGCACCGCCTTCCAGCAGCAGGTGTGGCAGGCGCTCGCCGCCATCCCGGCCGGCCAGACCCGCAGCTACGGCGAGCTGGCACGCCAGCTCGGCGCGCCCGACGCCTCGCGCGCCGTGGCCGGCGCCTGCGCCGCCAACCTGCTGGCCGTGGCCATTCCCTGCCATCGCGTGGTGCGTGGCGATGGCGCGCTATCCGGCTATCGCTGGGGCGTCGAACGCAAGCGCGCGCTGCTCGCCGGCGAGCGCGGCCGATGATGCCGGAAACCTGCGCCATGGCGCCGGACCTGGACCGCCACGATTGGGAAGCCATCGCGCGCGCGCTCGACGCGCGCGGCAATGCGCGGCTGCCCGGCTTGCTGGACCCCGCGCAATGCGCGGCTCTGGCTGCCGGATACGCTTCGCCGGACGGCTATCGCAGCCGTATCGTGATGGCGCGCCACGGCTTCGGGCGGGGCGAGTACAAGTATTTTTCCTACCCGCTGCCGCCGCTGCTGCAAGCCCTGCGCCAGGCGCTGTATCCGCGCCTGGCGCCCATCGCCAACCGCTGGAACCAACTGCTCGGCGATCCGCAACGGTTTCCCGCCACGCACGACGCGTTCCTGGCGCAATGCGATGCGGCCGGCCAGAAGCGGCCCACGCCGCTCATCCTGCAATATGGGGCAGGCGACTACAACTGCCTGCACCAGGACCTGTACGGCGAGCGGGTCTTTCCCTTGCAGGTGGCCATCCTGCTGTCGCGGCCCGGCCGGGACTTCAGCGGCGGCGAATTCGTCATGACGGAAACCGCCTCCAGCGGCCAGCGCGCCGAGGTCATCGCGCTGGACCAGGGCGACGCGCTGGTCTTCACGGTCAATCACCGGCCGGCTCCGGGCAAGCGCGGCGGCACGCGCAAGGTCGCCATGCGCCATGGCGTGAGCCGTGTGCGCGGCGGTTCGCGCTATACCGTGGGTCTGATTTTTCATGATGCGCGTTGACCCCTGCCCGGCCCGGCGCGCATGCGTTAAAAAGACTGCCAGGATCCCTTCCGTGATGAACCCGCAACAAGGACGCTGATGCCGCGCGCCGCCATCCCCGCCGACCTGTCTCCCCGCGCCTACCGGCGCGCCGCTGATTTCCTGGCCGGCCTGGACGCCGACTGGGCGCGCCATGTCGCGGCCGTCGGTCCCTGCCGGCACGAAGCCAAGCCGGGCCGCGAACCGTATGAAGCGCTGGTGCGCGCCATCGCCCACCAGCAATTGCATGCCCGCGCCGCCGAAGCCATCCTGGCGCGCTTGCTGGCGCTGTACCCCGACGCGGACTTCCCCAGTCCGCAAGCGTTGCTGGCCACCGATGAACAGCAACAGCGCGCCTGCGGCCTGTCGGCCAGCAAGCTGGTCGCCATTCGCGGCATCGCACAGGCGGCTGCGGACGGCGTGGTCCCGAGCCGCGCCGACGCCTTGCGCCTGTCCGACGACGAGCTGATCGCGCGCCTGACGCCGCTGCGCGGCGTGGGCCGCTGGACGGTCGAGATGTTCCTGATCTACACGCTGGAGCGGTCCGACATCCTGCCGGTGGACGACTATGGCGTGCGCGAAGGCTATCGACGCCTGAAGAGCCTGGACAAGACGCCCACGCCGCGCCAGATGCGCGACATCGGGCTGGCCTGGAGCCCGCATCGCACCGTCGCCGCATGGTATCTGTGGCGGCTGCCCGCCCAGGGCGTGCAGCCGCCGGGCGATCCCGTCCGAGCATCGGCCGGGGATGCACAGCCATGACCGGCATCGTCGCCATGCTGGACGGCAGGAATTGGACCGCCATCGCCCATGAACTGGACGTGGAAGGCTATGCGCTGCTGCCGGGACTGCTGACGCCGGCACAGGCGCGCGAGCTGGCGAACGCCGCGCCCGCCACGGCGCCCACCGCACGCGCCAGCGCCAGCGCGGACAGCGGAGAGCTGTTCGGACACGCCCCCACGGCGCCAGCGGCCTGGATGCCATGGCGCAAGGCGTTCTATCGCCATCTGGCGCCGATTGCCAACCGCTGGCAGCAGATCCTGGACGACCCGCTGCGCTATCCGGCCGAACTGCCGGAATTCCTTGCGCGGAATCGCGCCGCCGGCCAGACGCGGCCGCTGTCGCGCCTGCAACGGCTGCGCCAGGGAGACGAGGTGGGCCTGCATCAGCACGTCGACGGCGACTGCGTCTTTCCGCTGCAGGTCGTGGCCTTGCTGTCCGAGCCCGGACGGGATTTCACCGGTGGCGAATTCGTCATGACCGAGCAGCGTCCGCGCATGCAATCGCGCCCCATCGTGCTGCCGCTGGGCATCGGCGACGCCGCCATCATCGGCACGGGTCAGCGGCCGTTCAAGGGCGGCGCCGGCTACTACCGCGTCAATCTCAAGCACGCCATCAGCCGCGTGCGCGATGGCGAGCGCGTCGGCCTGGAACTGCTGTTGCACGACGCGCCCTGAACGGCGCCTCAGGCGGAGGCCCGGCGCCTTTCCTTGGCCAGGTTGACCTGCAAGGCGGCCCGCGCCACTTCCGCCAGCGCCGGCGGCCAGGCGGCGTTGCCCCGGGCGCGCAGCCACTCCAGCAGGTCGGCCAGATGCCAAAGGGACGTGGTGCCTTCATGCACCGGCACCGGGAAGCTGCCCGGATACGCCAGCATCAGCTTGCGCATGGCCTGCCGCGACACGCCGGCGATCTCGGCCACGTCGGTCAGGCCGACCAGGTCCGGCGCAGCCTCGATCAGCCGGGCGTCGGGCAAGGCGCGGCGTACATCGTCCAGCGCGCTGCCGACCGCGACCTCGGCGCTGGGCGCCTCGCGCGTGAATTCCAGCGCCAGGCGGCCCGGCAGGCCAATGCCCGCCAGCGCGTCGTCGCAACCAGCTTCGCCCAGGCGCTCGATGACGGCGTCCATGTCCTCGACATCGCTGCCCAGCTGGTATTTCAGGGTGAAGATGTATTCCATCGCTGTTCCTCGGCGCGCGGCGCGTCAGCCGCCGTGCGCGGTGCAGTTGTCGACCACGCGCCGCAAGGCGCGCGCATGATTGCCCGGATTCCTGGGCGTGCTCCAGACGCTGGTGATGCAGAACTCGCCACAGCGGCATTCGTCGTGCCGCCTGGGGCAATAGATCTTGCCCCAGGCATGGGCCCCGCCCACCGTCACGCGCCAGCCATGCGTTTCGGCATGCCTGAGCGCCGCCTCGACTTCTTTCTTCGGATGCAAAGACCTGGTCATCAAGCGCCTCCATTATCGAAAACCACACACAGGGTTGTCAATAGACAACTTCAAACAATCACTGTCGCAACGGCATGTCTGCAATGAACTAGGACAGAATTACCGGCGATCGCGCCGGCGGCTCAACATAGCCGTATGGCGACCGGACAGCCAGTATGCGACGCCCGCGGGGCGCGCAGCGCCGCAGGGGACAGGAAGATCACTTGTGGTTTGCCGCGATGGCGGCGGCAGGCGCGCGCGGCGCCCGCCTGATCAGGAGCGGCTCGCCCCGACGCCTTACTCCAGCCCGGCCCGCCGCGCCGGCGTGCGCGACAGGGCGGCCCAGTCCAGCTGGCCCTCGCCGCGCGCCAGGCTCTCGATGTGCGCATCGCGCAGCACGCCGGCCAGTTGCAGCGGCACGTGCACCTGCTCGGCCGCTTCCTGCGCCAGGCGCAGGTCCTTCAGGCCCAGCGCCAGCTTGAAGCCGGCCGGCTCGAAGCGCTCTTCGGCGATGGCCTGCCCATAACCCTGGTACACCGGCGCGGCGAATGCGGTGGACGTGGCCATCTCCAGGAAGGCCGCCTTGTCCACGTCGTAACCGCGCACCAGGGCAACCGCTTCGCTCATGGCGCCGATGGCGCTGCCGATCATGAAGTTCACCGCCAGCTTGACGGCGTTGGCCTGCTCGGGACGTTCGCCGAAATACCAGGTCTTGCGGCCCATCGCGTCGAACAGCGGCTGCACCGCCAGCAGCGCCCGCGCCTCGCCGGCCGCCAGGATATTGAGCTGGCCGGCCTCGGCCACGTTGACCCGGCCCAGCACCGGCGCCGCCACATAGGCCACGCCGCGCTCGCCATGCAACCGCGCCAGCTCGGCCGCCAGCGCCACCGACACGGTGGCCATGTTGACGTGCACCGCGCCGGGGGCCAGCGCGGCCAGCGCGCCGGCCTCCAGCACCGCATAACGCGTGGCCGCGTCGTCGGCCAGCATGGACACCAGCGCATCGGCGCCCGCGGCGGCCTCGGCCGGGCTGGCCGCCGCCTGCGCGCCCAGCGCCGCCAGTTTCCCGAGCGGCGCGGGCGAACGGTTCCAGGCGCGCACGACATAGCCCGCGCGCAGCAGGTTGGCGGCCATCGGCAGGCCCATCGTGCCCAGACCCAGGAAAGCGATCGTCTTCATGGTTGCTGCTCCTTAATTGGAAATATTTATTTCCTAAATTGGCAAAAAAAAGCCGGCGGGACCCTCCCGGCGGCCGGTCATTCCAGCGCCTTGAGCGCCATGTCCACCACCGCCAGCATGTCCTGCCGCCGGCGGCCCGTCTTGCCGACCACGCGCATGCCTTGCACCAGGCACAACAACATGCGGGCAGCGTCTGCCGGATCGATATGCGCGGCCAGCGAGCCGTCTTCCTGCCCTTCCCGGATAAGACCGGCCAGCAGCGCCTCGTTGCGGCCCAGCGCCGTGGTCACGCGTTCGGCCACGTCCTCGTCGAAGAACGACAGCTCCGCCGCGCTCTCGACCACCAGGCAGCCCTGCCGGCCCTGCCGGCCTTGCGACGATTCGGCGTAGAAGGCCAGCAACCTGCGCAGTCGTTCGCGCCCGCTGCCGCCAGCGCCGATGGCTCGCGCCATGCCTTCGACGCGGCGCGCGCGGTAGTGGTCCAGCGCTGCCAGGAACAACGCGTGCTTGTCCTTGAACGCCTTGTACAGGCTGCCCTGCGCCAGCTCGGTGCCGCGCGCCAGGTCGCCAATGGAGGTGCCGTGGTAGCCGCGCTGACTGAACACGTCCACGGCCCGGTCCAGCGCCTGTTCCATGTCGAACTCGCGCGGCCGGCCCCTGGCGCGGGACGCGCTGGCGGTATCGGTCGTGCGATCTGGCATGGGATCTCAAAAATGGAAATGAACGTTTTCCAATTTAGCACGAATCACGGCGCGCGGATTCACGCCGCGCCGGCGCGCCGGGCGGCCTCCACTTCCCGAACCAGCGCCAGCATCCTGGCGGCGCTCGGCGCCTGGTTGGCGAACAGCACGCCATACATGAGCGGCGCCACCACGCGCGTGATGATCTGCTCCGCCTCGGCGGCCTGCTCGCCCCGGCCGATGGCGCGCTCGCGGATCGCCTCGATCTGCTGGCGCGTGAAGCCGTCGCACTTGCCGGCCCCTTCGTGGCCCGGCGTGCCCAGCACGTCGCGCAGCATGGCGCGCCCGGGCACCGAGGACATTTCGTCGAAGTACTGTTCCAGCCAGGCCAGCAGATCGCCGTAGAACGAACCGGTGTCGGGCGGCGCCTGCTCGGGCTGCAACTGCTCCACCGCCACGTCCGCCAGCAACTGCGACAGGTCGCCCCAGCGGCGATAGATGGTCGACGGGGTCACGCCCGCGCGCGCCGCCACCGCAGGCACCGTCAGCCCATCGCGGCCCTGTTCCCGCTGCAATTCGCGCACCGCCTGGTGCACCGCGGCCTGCACGCGCGCGCTGCGCCCGCCGGGGCGTGGCCCTGATTTGTCGGTCATGCCTGGTCCTGCCGTCATGGATATGCTTATGCGCCAATTCACTAAAGCAAAATATTTGCGTTAGTGAGCGTGATCTTGTATTCTCACTAACGCAAATATTTTGCATTTAAAGGCGCGCCATGTCCACGACCTCATCCGAATCCCTGGCCTGCCCCGTCATCCAACCGGGCAAGCTATCGCGTCGCGGCGCCACCGCCTTCCACGCCTTCGTACTGATGTCCTTCCTGGCGGCCTCGGCGGCGCCCACGCCGCTGTACCGCGTCTACCAGCAGGAATGGGGATTCAGCGCCACGCTGCTCACTGTCGTCTTCGGCGCTTACGCGCTGGCCTTGCTGACGGCGCTGCTGACCGCCGGCCGGCTGTCCGATCACATCGGCCGGCGTCCGGTGATCGCGCTGGCGCTGCTGTTGCAGAGCGTGGCCATGTGCGGTTTCCTGCTGGCCTCGGGCCCCGGCTGGCTGGTCGGCGCGCGCCTGCTGCAAGGCGCGGCCACGGGGCTTGCGACGGCCTCGGTGGGCGCCGCGCTGCTGGACCTGAACCGCGAGCGCGGCGCGCTGATCAACGGCATCTCGCCCATGATCGGCATGGCGGCCGGCGCGCTGGGCAGCACGGCGCTGCTGGTGCACGCGCCCGATCCGCTGCATACCGTCTACGCGCTGCTGCTCGCGCTCTTCCTGCTGGCGCTGGCGCTGCTGTGGCGCGTGCCCGAGACCGCGACGCGCCGCGACGGCGCCTGGGCCAGCCTGCGTCCCCGCATCACCGTGCCGCCGCAGGCCCGCAAGGCGCTGCTCGGCGTCACGCCAGCCAATGTCGCGGTATGGATGCTGGGCGGCTTCTACCTGTCGCTGATGCCGTCGCTGATCGTCTCGGCCACGCAGGCCCGTTCGCCCTGGCTCGGCGGTTTCGCCGTGACGGCGCTGACGCTGAGCGGCGCCGTCGCCATCGCCCTGGTCGCGCTGCGCCGGGTCGGCACCTTCCGCACCCTGCTGTCCGGTGAAATCGCGCTGGCGTCCGGACTGCTGCTGATCCTGATCGCCGCCAACGCCGGCTACCCCGCCCTGCTGCTGGCCGGTTCCATCGTCGCCGGCCTGGGTTTCGGCGCCACCTTCCTGGGCGCGGTGCGCACCGTGCTGCCGCTGGCAGAGCCGCACGAACGCGCCGGCCTGATGGGCGCGTTCTATGTCGAGAGCTATCTGGCCAACAGTGTGCCGACCATGATCGCGGGCTACATGGCGCAGCGCGCCGGGCTGCTGGCGGCGGCCGACGCGTATGGCGCGATCATCCTCGCGCTGGCGATGGCGGCCATCGTGCTGGCCGTGACGCGGCGACGCGCCTGCCTGCGGCAGGCGGCTGCCGGCCAGCCGCTGTGAATCGCTGACGCGCGCCGCGCCGGCGCCACGTTTGCGGGGCAGGCAATCGCAACAACGGTCCCGGCTTATCATTGCTGGTCCCGCCGCCGCGCTCGCGGGATGCGCGAGCGCGGCGACGACAGCTTCTTTTCCGCGCCCGACCGACACGCCATGAACCAGCCTTCCGCCACGCTCGCCGCCATCCTGCGCGCCATACCCCGGCGCTATCGGAGCACGGCCAGGCCGGCCCCTGGCGCCGTCGCGCAGCCCGATCCGGACAGCCCCATCGCGCGGCTGGCGCGCGCCATCGAACCGCTGCAGGCCGCCGACGCTTCTGCCCAAGCGCCCGATGGCGCAGTGCGCCACGCGTTCATCGACGCGCTGGCCGCGCTCATCGACGAGGCCCTGCGCCCCGATGCCGGCGACCCCGTGTTCCAGGGCGCGCTGCTGGAATACCGCCACCCCGTCGTCCGTGAATACCTGGAACTGCGCCGCCAGGAAGCCGCCGACCAGCGCCAGCTGCGCGCCGCCATCAACACCGTCGCGCATCCGGCCAAGCCGCCGCGCCTGGCGCCCGGCGCGGGACGCGAATCCCTGGCGCGTCTGCACGCCGAGGTTTCTTCGGGATCATGGCAGCAGGCGGCGCAGACCGCGCAAGCGTTGCTGAATCTGCCGCAGGTCCACACCGACGCGGACCTCGCGTCCGCGCTGCGCGCGCTGCTCGACGCCCCAGCGCTCGCCCGCCTGCAACGGCTCGACGCGCTGGCGTCGGACCCGCGGGTGCGGCAGTACGAAGCGATCCGCGAGAAACAAGGCCCGCGCTCCGGCAGCGAAGAGGCCAATGCGCAAGGCCTGCTGGCCAGGCAACGCGGCGTCGCGGTCGAGATCCTGGCCGCGCGCGCGCTCGAAGCGCTGGCGCGGCATCTGGACCAGGCGTCCCCTTCCGAATCACGCCATGGCGACGCATCGCCCGGCTACCGCGTGGTGACCTCGCTGCGCGTGCCATCGGCCCTGGCCGCCAATGCCGACCGCGCCAAGACCGAGTGGGACGCGGTGCTGCTGCGCCGCGCCGACGGCAACGCGAACGAGACGCCGCTTTGGGATGTCTGCCTGCTCATCGAGGCCAAGGCCTCCGTGGACGCCGCCACGACCGACCTGCCGCGCCTGTTGCGCGGCTTGCGCCTGCTGGCCCAGGCCGAACCGGACGCGTCCTATTCCTGCGCCACGCAGCAAGGCCAGGTCCGGCTGCGCGGCGCCTCGCTGCGCGCGCTGCCGCAGGAAATGGAGAATCTGGCCGACGCCGTGCTGTACTGCTGCGACGCGCCCGACGAAACCTGGACGCCGGCGCTCAACGCCGCCAGCCGCATGCAGCTGCTGTCCGCGCCGCCCAGCCTGGCCTACGCCGCCCTGCTGGCCGCCGGCGAGCCGGCCGACGCGCGCATGCTCGAACCGCTGTGGCAGGACCTGCGGCAGAACCCGCGCTGGCAAGCCATGCTGAATCTGGGCGCCACCCGCCGGCTGGCGCGCGAGCTGATGGTGCATCCCGACGATCTGCTTGCGTCGATCAACGCTTGAGCGCGGGCAAGGGCACCATGATGGGCTGCCCTGGCGCGCTGCACCCCATGTCGCAGCAGCGTCCGGGCTGGCGGTTCTTCGTGGCCGCGCGCGCCTCGTCATGCAGCACGCCCCGCTCCAGCAGGCGTTCCACCAGTTCCACCTTGGAACCCAGGGGATAGTTGCGCCAGATCTCCTGCTTCATCGCCGCCGGCGAACCGCCGCCGTGCAGGCTGATGACCGAATACCAGCCGCCCTGGTACGAGGCGGTCAGGTCCTCGATGAAGCGCGCCGTCTGGATGCGACGGTCGTAGGGCACGGCAGGATTGGCCTGCAGCGCCTCCGACAGCCGGGCGGCCGTGGCGGGGTTGTGATCTTCGTCCGGGCCGGGCAAGGCGACGATCAGCCCGCCGGACACCTCGTGCGCCAGCCGGTGCATGTCGTAGATCTGCGTGGCCAGCAGCAGCTTGCCGATATTGCTGAACACCGGGTCCGGCATGAACGAGCCGCTGTATTCATCGCGCGCGGCATAGACGCTGGCCGCGACGCCACAGGCGTAGAAGCCTTCCGTGATCTTGATCAGCTCCACCATCGGCTCGCGCAGATTGGCCTTGACGTCCGGATCCAGCCCGTTGGCCTCGCACATCAGCGCGCCGGCGCCGATCAAGAGGTCGCCGAATCCCGCCCTTGCCGCGATGCAGCTGTGGCGGTGGTGGGTGGCATAGCTGTAGGTCAGCACATGGCTGTGCTCCCAGTCCCCCGCGTAGAACACGCGCTCCCAGGGCACGAACACCCGGTCGAACAGCACCACGGCCGTGGCCTGGCCGTACTTGCGCGAGAACAGCGCATCGCCGTGTTCCAGCTTCTCGCCGGGGCGTCCGGCCGGACGCGACACCAGGGTGATGCCGGGCTCGTCCACGCGCACCGCGCAACAGACCGCGAAGTCCGCGTCCTCGGCTCCCATGTTGCGGCTGGGCATGACCAGCAGCTCGTGCATGTACGGGCCGCCCGTCACGATGGCCTTGGCGCCGCTGATGACGATGCCGCGCGCGTTGCGCTCGACCACGCGCACATAGGCGTCGGGATTGGGCTGCTGGTGCGGCTTGAGGCTGCGGTCGCCCTTGGCGTCCGTCATCGCCACGCCCAGCGACAGATCGCGGTCCTGCGCATGCGCCAGATAGGCCTCGAAGCGCGCGCGGTGTTCCGTGCCGCCCGTGGCGTCGTCGATCCGCGCCACGGCCTGCCCGATGCCATTGAGCGCGTCATGCGCCAGATAGCGCTGGGCGCAGCCGGTTTCCTGGCACAGCGCGCGCACCGCTTCCAGCTTGTTCAGCAGGTCGCCGGACGACTCGTTGATGTGCAGCATCCGGCTGACCACGCGGTTGCGCCGCGACTGCGTGGCCAGGGCGATGGGCGCGACCTCCGCGCGCCGCGCGAAATCATAGGTGTAGGCCAGGGCATTGACGCCCGGCCGCAGGGACGGCTCGTCCGCGACGCTCTCGACCTGGCGGCCGTCCACATAGACCCGGGGCCGGTAGCCGCGCAGCGATTCGCGGTAGTCGTCGCCGGACATCAGCTCGGCCCGGCTGGGCATTGCGGCTTCATGCAGCGCATTCATCTCCACCTCCTGTCTCCAGGTTCACCAGCAGAAACGGCGGCAGGCATGCCGCCGGCCATCAGCCCGCCACGTCGGCCCGCCGCAAGATGCGTTGCGCGGCGGCCTGGCCGGTCCTGCCGGCCAGCGTGCCGTAGTGCGATCCCCAGGCGCCCGCCGCGTCGGGACCGCGTGTATCCAGGAACGCGTCCACGACCTCGTCCGTGCCGTGGCGCAACAGCTCGGCGCCTTGCAGCGCGCGCGCCACCGCCTCGGTCATGGGACGCGCCAGGAACTCATCCCGCGCCGCGTCGCGCGCCAGCCGGCCAACATGCCGGACCAGCGCGTCGAAGCGCGCGTCCTGGCCGGCCAGCGGCCGCAATTCATCGAACAGCGCGTCCAGCGTCCGCGCATCCCTGGCCATGGCGCGGCGCACGTCCATGCACATCATGTTGGCCGTGCCTTCCCAGACGCTGTTCAGCGGCGCTTCGCGGTAGACGCGGGCCATCGGGTTCTCCTCGATGAAGCCATTGCCGCCATGGCATTGCAGCGCCTCATAGGCGATCGACGGCGCGCGCGAGCAGTTGAAGTACTTGGCGGCCGGCGTGGCCACGCGGGCCAGCAGGCGCTCGTGCTCGCTGTCGCGCATCCCGTCCGCGGCCCGGGCCACGCGCAACGCCATCAGCGTGCAGGCCTCGACCTCCACCGCCATGTCCGCCAGCACGTTGGTCATCATGGGCCGGTCGGCGATGGGCGTGCCGAACGCACCGCGCGTCATCGTGTGCCGCAGCGCCAGCGTCAGCGCCTGCCGCATGAGGCCGGCCGAGCCGACCGCGAAATCCAGCCGCGTCAGGTGCGAGTGCGACAGGATCTCGCGGATGCCCTTGCCCTCCTCGCCCACGCGGATCGCCAGCGTGCCGGCGTACTCCACTTCACTGGAGGCGTTGGAGCGGTTGCCCGCCTTGTCCTTCAGGCGCTGCACGTAGAAGCGGTTGTAGGAACCATCGGGCAAGGTGCGCGGCAGGAAGAAGCAGGTGACGCCGCCGTCCACCTTGGCCAGCGTGAAAAAGCCGTCCGATTGCGGCACCGAACAGAACCACTTGTGGCCCGTCAGTTCATACCAGTGCGCGGCCGCGCCGTGGTAATCGTCCGTGTGCGAGTAGCGCGCCATGGTCTGCGTCTGGCGCAGGTCCGAGCCGCCCTGCTTCTCGGTCATGGCGTAGCCGATGACCACGGACGGCTTGTCGCCGACCTCGCGCCGGCTGAACTCGTATTCGGTGCCCAGCGACTTCCGCTTCCAGACCGCCAGCGCCGGCTCGGCCTCGAAACCCGCATGGGCGGCGTAGGCCATGCCCGTGGGACAGCCGGTGCCGTGCTCCACCTGGTTCCACAGGTACGACAGCACGGCGCGCGCATAGTGGCCGCCCGGCGCGTCGGCGCGCCAGGCCAGGTTCGGCACCTCGTGCTTCCAGGCCAGCGTCATCAGCGCGTGCCAGCTGGGGTGAAATTCCACCCAGTCGATGCGGTTGCCGTAACGGTCATGCGTCTTCAGCTCGGGCGCATGCCGGTTGGCCAGCCGCGCCAACTCCTGTGTCTGTTCGTCGCCGGCCAGCGCGCCCAGCGCCGCGCAGCGCGATTGCGCCCACGGCGCTTCGCGCGCGATGGCGGCCCGCAGCACCGCGTCGCCGGTGTAGGCATTGAAACCGCAGGCCGGTTCGGCCTGGTTCAGGACCGCATGGGTGCGGTAGCGGTCGACGGGCGTCGCGTCCGGGGCGGAGCCGGCCATCAGCGCGGCGCAAGGCAGGGGGTCGTTCATGCGCGTCTCCGGGGTAGCTGCCGTAAGGCGCCGGCAGCGGCGGCCACGCTGGCGCAGGCCAGCGTGGCGATCTGGTCGGCCAGCACGGCGACATCGTGGCGATAGGCTTCGGCCTGCGATTCCTGCTGGCGGTTCAGCGGCGACAAGGGACCGATCAGGCCTTCCATGAAGCCGCCCACTATCACGGTGGCGGCGATGTCCGCCCGCACGTCGGCGCGCATCTCGCCGGCGGCCTGCCCCTCGGCGACGATGGCGCGGATTGTTTCGCTGATGGCGGCGCGATAGGTCAGTCGTACCTCGTCGATTTCCTTGTCGCAGGGCTCGGCGATCAGCGCATAGGCCAGCCTTGGATTGCGCATGGCGCGCTTGACGAAGGTCGCCACCGCCGAATGCAGCCGCACGGTGGCGCCGCCGTCCGCCCGGGCGATGGCGGCCAGCACGTCCACCTCGCGCTGCGAGACCAGCGCCAGCACCTCGGCGAACAGTTCCGCCTTGGATGGGAAGTACCGGTACACCGTGCCGGTGGCGATGCCGGCCGCCGCCGCCACGCTGGCGACCTGCGCCTCGGTCCAGCCGCCTTCGCTCACCAGCGCGCGGGCGGCTTGCAGGATGCGGCTGCGGTTGTCCTGGAGACGGGCTTCGACTTCGGGGGTCTGACGGTAGGCCATGAAGAAATGAACCTGGATTCACACGATTCAATGAATCCTAGTTCATTTCTTTGGGGCGTACAAGGAATTCGTCCTTCCCCCGGGATTCCCCTGATGCGGCGACAAGGCGCGAACCTCGGGCATGGCCCGCCGGGTCCGGTCCTGCCGGCCCGCGAGCCACCTGAGCCACGGCGCGGCATGGAATGCGCTCATCAATGCGTACATCCAGGCCATGCCGTCGACCCGCCAGGCATCGCCCCCGCACAGCATCCGCATGGCCGGATCGCCGTGCCAGGCGGCCAGCGCGGCCATCGCCGCGAAGACCGGCGCGGCGGCCAGGCACAGGCTGTCGGCCAGGCGCTTCATGGCTGGCCGTATTCGTCGCGGCGGCGCAGCCACATGCCGCTCTCGTTGTGCCCTTTCGGCGCGCGGTCCAGCCAGGCGTACATGCCCCAGATCGCGTCCGTGCCGCGCGAGTACGAGGAATAGCTGTGGTAGACCACGCCGTCCTGCAGCACGAAGGCGCTCATGCCCTCGCGTTCGCGCAGGTAGGTGGACGGGTCGGTGCCGGTCGTCGCCGCCCAGGACACGAATTCCGGCGGCGGCGCCGCGGCGGTCGCCAGCTTCATGGCGGGATCGTCGCGCCGGAAGTTGTATTCCGGCCCTTCGCGCTGCTGGGTCTCGGTGAACGAGGCATTGAAGTCGTAGTTGAAATCGCTGCCGGCCGACGAGGCCCACGGGAAGGTCCAGCCCATGCGCCGCTTGTAGATCTGAAGCTTGTCCAGCGGCGCGCGCGACACCGCCCACAGCATCACGTCGTGATGCGCCAGATGCGTGACGATGCCGTTGAAACCGTCGGCGATCGACGAGCAGGACGGGCAGCCCGCCTTGTAGTCCGGCCCGAACATGAAGTGATAGACCAGCAGCTGCGAACGGCCCTGGAACAGGTCGGCCAGCGTGGCGCTGCCGGCATCGGTCTGCAGACGGTAGGTCTTGTCCAGCCGCACCCACGGCAAGGCCTGGCGCTGCCGCGCCACCTCGTCGCCCTGCCGCGTCAGTTTCTTTTCCGCGTCCAGCAGTTCCAGCCTGGCGGCCAGCCATTGCTCGCGTGTTCCGATCTTGTGCGCTTGCATTGCTCTCTCCTTGGTGTCCGTGCTCGCGCCGCGCTTGGCGCTTGCGGGGTTGTCGGGAGAGATATTGCGGCCGATCGGCCGCGCGGCGGGAGTAACAAGTCTGGCGCGTATCCAGCCAACACGCATTCCCGCGCTACGCCAGATGCGCCTGGCATACGCGCCGCCACGAGCGACGCCGAGTCACTGCATTGGCGTCCTGATCTTGATCCGCTGCCCATCGGGCGTCCCGCGCGTCGGGCATGCCATCGGCTTCAGATCCTTGCCCAGGCAGACCCACAATTCCCTGAGCCGGTTGTTCGAGGCCACGCTGACGCGCAGGCTGTCTGCCGGCAGCGTCGGGTTGAGCCGCAGGAAGGCCTGCTTGACGTCCCCCGCCGTGGCGTCGAGCAGGCGGTTGGGCGACAGGTCGGCGTTCTTGCCCGCCATGTCGCGCACGGTGGGGCGATGCAGCGTGCCGTACACGGCCTGGATGTCCGCGAAATAGCGCTCCGGCGAACGCCAGCCGCAGGTGCCATGCGCCTGCCATTCGTTCTGCATCAGCTCCACGCCCGGCATCATGCACAGATGCTGCTTGAGCACGGACGCGGGCACAGCGCCGGCGGCCTCGCAGTTGCGCGGGTGATCGCGGCCCGAGCGGGCCTGGCCGTTCTGGGGCCACAGGCCATGCACCACCCATTCAAAGCGGTTGCCGGAAAAGCATTGGAACGACTGCTTCTGCCGCTGCCCCTCGGGCCGGTTGCGCTGGGTCTCGCAGTGCTCGGGCGACCAGGACAGCACCAGCGCCAGGTAGTCCGTGGGCAGGTCCTTGTTGACGTAGTCCACGCGCTTGGGCGAAGCGCGCTCGATGGTGGCGGGCAAGGCGCAGACTTCCTGGGCCGAGGCCGCGGCGGGGACCGCCGACAACAGCGCGATGAAGATCCATGCGCGCCTGCTGGCGGCATGCCGACGGTTGCGGTCCATGACGATTCCTCCCGGTAGGCCGGACGTCCGGCGCAAGACTCTTTTTTTAATCCAGAACGCCCCGATTGTGCGACTGGAATATGACAGGCGTCCCGCCCAGGCGCCAGGCGAGCGCCCGCCATTGCTGAGCTTTCTGGATGACCGCCATCCCGCCCCCTACCCGCCGCTACTGCCTGGATGCGCGCGGCGCGCCGAGGCCAGGCGTACCGGGACCGCGCTCCCGCGCAAGGCCGATCCCGGCCGGGATCGGCGCCCCCGTCACCACAGGATGATCTGCGAGCAGCGGAACAGCGACAACCTGCGTCCCTTTCCGTCCACCACGGTCGCGGACCACACCTGGGTCGAACGCCCCAGGTGTTCGGCCACGGCCTCCACGCTCAGCACGCCTTCCTTCGCCGTGCCCAGGAAGTTGGATTTCAGCTCCAGCGTGGTGAAGCCCTTGGCCCCCTCGGGCAGATGCGCCAGCGTCGCGTAGCCCGCGCAGGTATCCGCCAGCAATACCTGCGTGGCCGCATGCAGGTAGCCGTTGGGCGCCATCATCCATGGTGCGAGGGTCATTTCCATGCTCATGCGTCCGTCCGCGATTCTCAGCGGCCGCAGGCCGAAGGTATCCGGCAGCGTGCCGCGCTGGCGTTCGAACAGGCTTTCGACGGTTTCGGTGTTGCGTGGCATGAAGCGTGCTCCCTGGATCGAGGCTTGCGTCAACGGGCTGCCGCATAGCGCGGCGCAACGGTATTGCTGGACAGCTGGCCAGCCATGGCCAGGCGCGCGGCGTCATAGGCATCCCATTTCTCGCCGGCATGCAGCGAGGGGATGGTGACCGCCTCGCCACGCTCGAAGCCCAGCAGCGCCGCATCCACCAGGTCCTCGGCGCGCATCACAATGCGCGGATCCAGGTTCTCCACCGGTCGCCCGCCGATGGCCCAGAAATCGGTGGCGGTGGCGCCCGGCAGGACGGCCTGCACCTGCACGCCGGCGGCGGCCAGTTCGTGCCGCAGCGACTGGCTGAACGCCAGCACGAAGGCCTTGCTGCCGCCATAGACGCCGTTCAGCAGTTCCGGCGCGATGGCCACGATGGACGCGATGTTGATGATCGCGCCCCGGCCGCGCGCCACGAAGGCAGGCGCCACGGCATAGGCCAGCCGCATCGGCGCGGTCACGTTCAGATCGACCATGCGGGTCATCTGCTCCACGTCGCTTTGCAGCAGCGGCGTATGCGTGCCGATGCCGGCGTTATTCACCAGCAGCGTGATGCTGGCGTCTTCGCGCAGCAGATCCTCCACCCGCGCCAGCGCGGCGCGGTCGCCCAGGTCGGCCGGCAGCACCTCGACCGCGCGGCCGCTGCGCGTGCTGATGGTGTTGGCCAACGCGTTCAGCCGCTCGCGGTTGCGCGCGACCAGGATCAGGTCATAGCCGCGCTGCGCCAGCCGGTCCGCGTACAGCGCGCCGATGCCGCTGGAAGCGCCCGTGACGAGCGCCGTGCCGGGATGAGTGTGTGCCATGGTATTGCTCCTTGAAGGCGGACGGAACCCGTCCATGGCAAGCATGTTGCGGCTTGCCGGCAATGGCGTAAATGACGTATATAGTCATGAATCAAGACATACCCTGAAGGAACAATTCCATGCACCGCATCGGCTACGCGCTGCCCGAGGGCTTCCAGGTCATGGCGCTGGGCACCCAGACCGTGTTCGAACTCGCCAACCTGATGATGGCCGAGCCCTTCTATGCCGTGGACACCTATGCGCTGGACGGCTCGGCCCGCGCCTCGACGGGCCTGACGCTGCAGGCCCGTCCGCTCACCGCGCGCAGCCAGGCCGACACCTGGCTGGTGGCCGGCACGCTGCAACCGCTGGCCGCGCCGGCCGCGCCCGAGTTGCTGCGGCTGCTGGACAGGTTCGCCGCGCGCGCCCGGCGCGTCGCCGGCCTGTGCACGGGCGCCTTCGTGCTGGCCGACGCCGGCCTGCTCGACGGACGCCGCGCCACCACGCACTGGTACTGGGCCGACGCCTTGCAGCAACGCCGCCCCCAGGCGCAGGTCGAGGCCGACCGCATCTACATCGCCGACGGGCCGGTCTGGACATCCGCCGGCATGACCGCCGAGATCGACCTGGCGCTGGCGCTGGTGGAAAAGGACCTGGGCGCCAAGGTGGCGCGCGCGGTGGCGCACCGCCTCGTCATGCACCAGCGCCGTTCGGGCGGCCAATCACAACATTCGGAAATGCTCAGGCTGGCGCCCAAGTCCGACCGCATCCAGCTGGCGCTGGAACATGCGCGGCGCAACCTGGCGCAGCCGCTCAGCGTCGAGGAACTGGCCCAGGCGGCCAAGCTGAGTCCGCGCCAGTTCAGCCGCGTCTTCACGGCCGAGACCGGCCAGTCGCCCGCCAAGGCCGTCGAAGGGCTGCGGCTCGAAGCCGCCCGCCTGATGATCGAAGGCAGTCGGCATCCGCTGGAAGTCGTGGCCAGGGAAACGGGCTTTCGCGACCGGCGCCACATGCGCGAGGCCTTCCTGCGCGGCTTCGGCATGCCGCCGCAGGCGGTGCGGCGCGAGGCGCGGACGATGCCCTGACGCGACACCCGGTCCTCCACGGACGGGCGCCCCATTCCCCTTGAAACTGGACGAATCCAAGCCGCACGCGCCGTCGTCCACCACCCCGCGCCGACCTGCTGGCCGAGCGCATCGACCTGGCCATCCGCGCCGGGCAAACGCTGGAACCCACGCTGGTGGCGCGCCGCATCGGGGCCGGCCAGCAAACCCTGGTCGCCGGCCCTGCCTACCTGCGAGCCCACGGCACGCCTCGATCACGGGCGGACCAGCCGCCCCCGGATAGCGCCGAGACCGCGCGGGGCGGCGTCCGCATCCCCCGCCGTAGACTCCCGCTGCTGTCTTGGATCTATTTTGTGTTTTTTTTGTACAAACATAATTCCACACCCAAGGGAAATCACCAATAAACACCAAGATCACCTGGAGAGTACAAAGCCAATATTGTATTTTTTTTGTACTTTTTCATGAAAATCGCACTCCTGGGCTGCGGCGAAGTCGGCTCCTGCTACGGACGGGCCTGGACCGCAGCCGGCCATCACATCATCGGCATCTGCGAACTGCGCGACGACGAGGCCATGCGCACCCGCGCCGCCTCGCTGAACGCCGCCCTGCACGCCGCGCCGGGCCCCTGGCTGGCCGAGGCCGACATCGTGGTGTCGGCGGTTTACGGCCATAGCGCCTCGGCCGTGGCGCAGGCCTGCCTTGCCTTCCTGCGCGCGGACGCCGTCTACGCCGACTTCACCACCGCCAGCGCCGCCGACATGCAGGCCGCCGCCAGCGCGGCACGAGCGCGCGGGCTGGCCTTCACGGACGTGGCCATCATGGGCGCCATCGCCCTGCTGGCCGAGCGCACGCCGCTGCTGTGCGCCGGCCAGGGCGCGGACCAGGTGATCGCGCTGGCCGCCAGCGGCGGCGCGCCGGCCCGCGCCATCGACGGCGCGCCCGGCGACGCCGTGCGGCTCAAGCTGCTGCGCAGCATCATGACCAAGGGCATGGAAAGCCTGGCCGTGGAATGCCTGGTCGCCGCCAACGCCATGGGCCTGCGCGCCTCGCTCTACGAGGTGCTGTCCGACATCGACCGCACGCCGCTGACCACCTTCATGGACGCCTTCGTGCGCTCGCACGTGGACCATGCCGGACGCCGCCACGCCGAAGTCCGCGAAGCCCGCGACCAGCTGTACGAAGCCGGCCTGGAGCCGCTGGTGCTGGACGGCGTGGAGCGCCTGTTCGCGCGCACGGCGCGCCATCTGGAAGCCGCCCGCGCCCAGGGCGGCGTCGAAGTCGAAGACTCCGTCCCCGCGCGGCTGGCGTGGCTGGAGCAGCTGGCCCGCCAGCGCTGAAGGCCCCGCGCACCGAATTCCGGCCGCAACGCGCGGCCGCGCTACTAAAAAAACACACGAGGAAGACAATGAAACGCATCAAGACGCTTATCGGCGCCGCGCTCCTGGGCGCCTGCGCCGCGGCTTCGGCCGCCGATCTGGGCAAGGGCCCCATCACCATCATCTCGCCGTTCCCGCCCGGCGGCGGCACAGACACGCTCACGCGCATGATCGGCAGCGCCATCGCCGAGGAGACCGGCTGGAACATCGTCGTGGAAAACAAGCCCGGCGCCGGCGGCAACCTGGCGCTGGACGCCACGGCACGCGCGCAGCCGGACGGCCACACGCTGGTCATGGCGCAGACCGACAACATCGTGCTCAACCCCTGGCTCTACAACAAGCTCAGCTACGACACCTTCAAGGACTTCAAGCCCGTCGGCCCGGTCGCGTCCTCGCCCAGCGTGTTCGTGGTGCTGCCCGAGTCGCCCTACCAATCGATCGCCGACGTGGTCAAGACCGCCAAGGCCAAGCCCAACTTCATCTCGCTGGGCATGCCCGGCGTGGGCGGCACGGGCGACCTCACCGGCTACCTGTGGCGCCAGGCCGCCGGCATCGAGCTGATGCACGTGCCGTATCGCGGCTGGGCGCAGGCCTATCCCGACCTGGCCAGCAACCGCATCGACATGTACGTGGGCTCGGTGGCCACGCTGCTGTCGCAGATCCGTGGCGGCAAGGTCCGCGCGCTGGGCGTGGTGGCGACCGACCACTCGCCCGCCCTGCCCGACGTGCCCACCTTCGTGGACAGCGGCTATCCCACGATCAACCAATTCATCTGGTGGGGCCTGATGGCGCCGGGCAAGACGCCCGACGACGTGGTCGCCACGCTGAACCAGGCGCTGCGCAAGGTGCAGGCCAAGCCCGAGCTGGTCAAGAAACTGGAAGACGCCGGCTACACCGTGATGAGCGGCACGCCCGCCGACCTGGCGCAGCGCCATCGCGCCGACCACGATGTGTTCGGCAAGGTGGTCCGGGACGCCGGCATTCCCAAGCAATGACGCCGATGCGCATCAACACAGACAAGACGGAAGCAGCATGAACGGATTCCAGATACATGCGCGCACGCGCGCGGTCGCGCCGGACCTGGCGGAACGGTTCCGCCGGATCCCGGTGGCCAATATCAGCGATTGCATGTCGCGCATGACGGCCGGCGGCCCGCGCCTGCGGCCCATGCACGGCGGCGCGGTCATGGCCGGCCCGGCGCTCACGGTCCGCACCCGCCCCGGCGACAACCTGCTGGTGCACAAGGCGCTGGACCTGGCTCAGCCCGGCGACGTCATCGTCGTCGACGCCGGCGGCGACCTGACCAACGCCATCATCGGCGAGATCATGACCAGCTACGCCCGCTCGCGCGGCGTGGCGGGCATCGTCATCAACGGCGCGATCCGCGACTGCGGCGCGATCCGGCAGGGCGATTTCCCCGTCTATGCAGCCGGCGTGACCCATCGCGGCCCCTACAAGGACGGCCCCGGCGAAATCAACGGCATCATCGCGCTGGACGGCATGACCATCGCGCCCGGCGACCTGATCCTGGGCGACGACGATGGCGTGCTGGCGATTCCGTTCGACCAGGCCGAAACGCTCTATCAAGCCGCCCAGGCCAAGCACGAGATCGAGGAACGAATGCTGGCCGACATCGCCGCCGGCACGCTGGACACCTCGTGGATCGACGCGCGCCTCAGACAGCTCGGCTGCGCGGGGGTCTGACGATGACAGCACCCGCACGGCACGCGTTCACGGTCGCGCGGCTGGACTTGTGGATCGATCCCGTCTTCGACGCGGCCATCCAGGACGACGCCGCGCTGCGCCTGTCCGTGCTGGCGGCCGCCGCCGGGGACGCGCGCACGGCCGAGGGCCTGGCGCAGGCGCGGGCCTATCACGTCAGCGCCGCCAGGGATGAAGTGCCGCGTGGCTGGCAGGTCACGCCTGACCTGCTCGCGGCCTGTCCGCGACTGCTGTGCGTGTCCTCCGGCGGCGCGGGCTACGACACGATCGATGTGGCGGCCTGCACGCAGGCAGGCGTGGCCGTGGTCAACCAGGCCGGCGCCAACGCGGCCTCGGTCGCGGAAATGACCTATGCGCTGCTGCTGTCACTGGTCAAGCGCCTGGACGAATCGGGCGCGGCCCTGCGCGCCGGCACGGCCCGCAGCCGCGAAGCGCTGATGGGACGCGAGATCGAGGGCCGCGTCATCGGCCTTGTCGGCATCGGCGAAATCGGCCGCCGGGTGGCGCGCATCGCGCAGGGCTTCGGCCTGACGGTCATCGCCTGCGATCCGCTGCTGACCGCCGAGGAAATCCGCGCGCGCGGCGCCGAACCCGTGGACTTCGACACCCTGCTGGCCCGGGCCGACATCCTCAGCCTGCACTGCCCGCTGGACGAGGCCACGCGCGGCCTGATGGACGCGTGGGCCTTTGCCCGCATGAAGCCGGGCGCGCTGTTCCTGTCGACGGCGCGCGGCGGCATCCACGACGAAGACGCGCTGCTGGCCGCGCTGGACAGCGGCCATCTGGCGGGCGCGGGGCTGGACGTGTGGCGCGTCGAGCCGCCCTCGCCGGCGTCGCGGCTGCTGCAGCATCCCAACGTGGCCAGCGCCTTCCATACCGGCGGCGTCACGCATGAAGGCCGCCGCAAGGTGGCGGCGGGCTCCGCGCGCCAGATCTCGCAGATGCTGGCCGGCATCCGGCCCGAGCGCCTGCTCAATCCCTACGTGTGGCCCCGGTTCCTGGAACGGTTGGCGCAAGCGCGCGCGGACTGACAGCGAAAGCGCAAGCGCTGGTGGTGGACGGCTGTAGGCGCAGCCCCGATTTCGACGCGCGCCCGCCGTCCGCTATAGTCCAGTTTTTGGATGACACGCCCGCCTCACCATGTCCAACGCCAGCGATCACGTATACGGGGAACTGCGACGCCGCCTGATGGCGGGCTCCTTCCTGCCGGGCGAACGGCTGCGCGAAGAGCACATCGCCGCCGAAATGTCGGTCAGCCGCACGCCGGTGCGCAACGCCATCGAACGGCTGATCGCGGACGGGCTGGTGACGCGCGAGGAACGGCGCGGCGCCGTGGTGCTGGGCTGGCAGGACCGCGACATCGACGAGGCCTTCGAGCTGCGCATGCTGCTGGAACCCTACGCCGCCGGGCTGGCCGCAAGCCACGCCAGCGACGCGCAGATCGAGGAACTGGAACGGCTGAACCAGTCCATGCAGGACGCGGTCCGCTCCGCCGCCCCCGACCGCGTGCAGCAGGTCCAGCAGCTGAACAACCAGTTCCACCACAAGCTGCTGGAAGCCGCGCAGTCGGCCCGCGTGCGCGCCATGGTCGAGAACCTGCTGGACATGCCGATCATCATCGGCTCGTTCTATTTCTACGGCGACGACGACATGCTGCGCAGCGTCGAGCACCACCGGCAGATCATCGCCGCGCTGCGGGCGCGCGACGCCGAATGCGCCGCGCTGGCAGTGCGCTTTCACCTGGCGGCCACGCATCTGCTGTTCCGCAACCACCGCAAGGGCAAGGCCCAGCCGGCGGCGGCATGACGCGCCCGCCCGCGCACGAGACGGGATCGCGCTGCTCATGTCCCACAGCATGAGCAAGCCGCCAAGCGCCCGGCGCGGCGTCCTGGGTTGGGGCGCCACGCGGGCCGTCCTGGACGCGCTCGCGGCCCAGGACATCCCGTTGACGCAGGAGGAACGCGAGCGGGCGAACGCCTTCGCGCACGACGCGGACCGGCGCGACTTCATCGCCGCGCACCGGCTCGTGCGCGCCATGGCCGCCTCGATCATCGGCGCGCCGCCCGGGACGATCGTCCTGCGGCAGCGCTGCGACACCTGCGGCGGCCCGCATGGCCGCCCCACCCTGCCCGATCATCCCGGGCTGCATGTCAGCCTGAGCCACGCGAAGGGCGTCGTCGCCGCCGCCTGCGGCGACCGGCCCGTCGGCATCGACCTGGAACGATGGAACGCGTCGCAGCCGGATCATTCCGACCTGGATTTCGCGCTCGCCCCGGCGGAGCGCAAGCGGCTCCAGTCCATGGCCGCATCCGATGCGGACGCCGATGCCCCCGTCTCGCCCGCCGCGCTGGCCTTCCTGCGGCTCTGGGTGCGCAAGGAATGCCTGGTGAAACTGGGCCGGATCACGCTGGATCAGCTGGACAGCGTGGATTTCTCCGCCTTCATGCAAACCGAGTCGGTCGCGCAAGCCGCCGTGACGCATTTCGCGCACCAGGGCCTGCACTATTCCGAATGGCTCGATCCGGAACTGCGGGTCGTGGGCACGGCGGTCGGCGACGGCCCTTTCAATATCCATCCGTTCCGTTAAGGCTGCCGCCGCGCGGGACCGCCCCGGCGCGCGGCGTCCCCGGCGGCCGAGCCGCCCGACGCTGCCCGCTTGCCGTCCTAGTAGTCCCGCACCGCATCGAACCAGCGCTGCGCCTGCTCCTCGGTCACGCCGAGCCGCAAGGCCGAATCCCGCTGGCTGAACTGCCAGACGGCCTCGCCGATGTCGTCGCGCTCCGGGGTTTCGATGCCCTTCATCTGGTTGAAATGCGCGGCGAAGGCCGTGATCGCCGCCTGCGCCGCCTCGACATCCGTCGCGCCGTCGAGTGCGTCCCGCGCCGCATCATAGGCCGCGTTCGCCGCCTTGGCCTGACGGCCGCTCCAGCCCGAAAAAGGCCGCCCGTATTCACGTTGCCACCATTCCGGCTTGCGCAACTGGCTGACCGAGGCATGGCTGGTCCAGGCCCGCTGCTGTCCACGCGCCTTCATCTGCGCCCTCAGCCGCTTGCCGGCGGCTTCGTCGACGTTGTAGGCAATGAAGCGGTCCAGCAGCGGCCAGCTGTCCAGCGGCGGCAGGCCCTGCAGGTCTGGCGTGAACCGGATTTCCAGGGCCCGCAGATGAGGCAGCCGCAACAGCGCGTCCCAATCGGCGAAACGGCCCCACAGCATGAGCTGCGTCAGCGCCGGAAAGCGCTCGATGCCTTGCAGGGAAATCGCCTGACCCATCGGCCCGCCATGGAGCGACAGCGACGACGCCTGTCGCAGCAGCCCCAGGTCGGGCAGGACATAGGGCGCCATGCCTGGCCGGCGGCCCAGCGCGGGCGCCAGCGTCAACGAACCCGGCGGCTCGCCGTCGGCGGTCAGGCGCGACAGATCGCCAAACAGGTGCAGCGCGCAACCCGGCGGCAGCGTCATGTCGAGATGACCGCCGCCTTCGTCCAGGCGCAGTTGCAAGGTGTGGATCCGCGCGGCGCCGGCGTCGACGCGGCGAGCATCGCCGAATGCCGGCGTCCAGCTGAATTGCTCGATGGGGCGACGCTCGGACCAGCCGATGAAGCCGGCGTCATTGCCACAATAGCCGATATGGCGCGGCCAGGGCGATCCCGCTGGCGTGGCATAGGGATCGAGCGCCGGCCAGTGGATCGCCGCGTCGGGCGCCACGTGCAGATCGGCCTTCTTGCCCATGCCGGCGGGTCCGATGACCAGATCGCCGCGTCCCGCTTCCCGGATGAGCACATGGCTGCCCGGTTCCGTCAGGCCGAGCGCATAGCGCCCGGCATCGCTCACGGACCCCTCAGGCTGATCGGATACGTCCATGATGGCGGACATGAATTGCTCCTGGTGATATTAAGCATGCGACCCGGCGAAGGCCGGCGGCGCTCGACGCCCTGCGCGACGCCCTCACAGCGTCATGACCGGCTGGTCTTCGATCCGGAAGAACAAGGCGCGCGGCCCCAGGAAGTCCGATCCGTCCAGATACTCGAACTCCACGCGCTGACCCGGCTCGGCCACCGGCCCGAAGTGCTCGACCCGGTACATCAGGCCCCCGATGCGATAGTTGTGAACCAACGTGGCAACGTTCGAGTTGGTCGTGCGCAAGCGATAGGTCACGACTTCCTCGACCACCCCGCGCACGCCGTGCTTGTACCGCGCGCGCTTGAGCCTGGGGCTGCGCATGCCCAGCACGAGTCCCAGCAGGAAGAGAAAGCCGGCCAGCAGGATCAAGGGGCTCCAGAACAAGCTGCCGACCAGCACGGCCAGGGCGACCACGTAGAAGAACTTGCGCAGGCTCAGTTCCTCATTGCGCACGGCCTCGCGGTCGGCATCGCTGATTTCCTCGACCGAATTCCAGACTTGCGTGCTCATCGGATACTCGGCCCGCAGCAGCACGGGCGGCGTGTCGGGCGACAGCGTCAGCAGATGCAGCCGCACGGGCAGGTCCGTCAGCGCCGCGGCCGCCAGGGGCCGGAAGCCGTCGCGGGTGTCTCTGGACACCTCGTTCCAGAACGGCAGGGCCACATTCACGCGCTGCTCGCCAAACGCGTAGCAGATGCCGGGCGACTCGGCCGGGCCGAAGCCGGTCAGATGGCCGGCAACGATCTGCTTGGGCATGCGCCCCTTCAAGACCTGGTTGAAGCGACGCCAGGCGCGCGGCAGCTTCAACAACCTGCGCCCGAGAAACACCGCGAAGGCCCCCATCGCCGCCGTGCACAACAGGATCACCAGGCCGTCGCCACTGATCAGCAAGCTGCGGTCGACAATGACCAGCACCACGAACAGGACCACGCTGCTCGCCAGCAACAGAAACATCAGGCCGGCGAACACGGCCGTCAGCAATCTGCTGCTGCGACTGCGGCGCAGCAGCAGGATGTCCTCGTCGGACAGGGGTTCTTCCGTGACTTGCAGGGTCGCGCTCATGCTTGCCGCCATCTCCTTCTCAAAACGCGTCGCGCCACGATCGCGCTCAATAGATCCCGTAGGGAACCTCGACCGCCAGGGGCTTGCCGCCCTGGGCCGGACGCAGCGCATAGGCATGCACCATGCCGTCGTCGCTGGCCAGCGGCACATCCTTGCGCGTCACGCTGTAACGCTGGCCATCGAGTTCCAGCGTGCGCGGCGCCACCGCCCGGGCCTGGGCGGGCAGCAGCAGGCCGCCCAGCTCGTCGGCCATGTCCGAGAATTCGTAGTCGAGCAAGGCGCCTTCGGCGCGCAGCAGCTGCACGCGGGGCCGGTACGGCGCGGCGTCCAGGTTCCAGCCATTGACCAGATCGGTGATCCACGGGCCCGGAATGCCGTAGTTGCTGTCCAGCTCGGCCTCGCTGATCTCCGGCCCGACCACGACCAGGCAGCACACGATCTTGCCGGCCTGGTAGTCGTACACCGCCCTCTTGCCGCCCGCGGCGACCACGCCGGGCAGCATCGAGAAACGGTATTGCTGATTGAACTGCGCATCGGACACCTTGCGCCAGGCGCCGACGGTAGGCGACTGCGCCGATGGCGTTGTCGACGACGCGGGCGTCTCCCGCGCGGGTTGCTGTGTTGGTGACTGCGCCTGGCACGCCAGCGTCATCAGCATGCCTGCGGCCAAGGCGGCGACTTTGCTCGGTAAACGGATCATGTGTGGTCTTGAGCGGTTTGAAGTGATTCGAGAGATGTTGATCGAGCCAGGGATCAGCCGGCGTCCCGCCGCGCCTTATCCCGGCAGCTTGCCCTGCTTGCGCGTTGCGCGCTCAGCCAATCGCTGCGCCATGTCCTGCTGACGCTGCATCAGCTCGGCGATCTGTTCGGCATAGAGGTCGGTGAGATCGCCTTCCAGCGGCTCCGGATCGGTCATGTCGTCGATCACCACGACCGTTCCCGCCTGATCCACGCCCCAGATCCGGCTGCCGTCGCCCACGATCTTCAGCACGGGCAGGATGCCGGGCAGGCCGGCCTCGGCCAGCTGGCGCTGCTGCGCCGAGATGCTGGCCCATTCAGGCAGTTCCGGCGCATCGATGCCCAGCAGCACCAGGCCGCGCCAGAAGGTCCAGGCGGGGCCGACCTCGAATTCCTTCGCATGCGGCCAGACTTCCTCGCGCGCCATCACGCACAGGCCGTTGGCGCGCTGACAGAAGGCCGCGAACGCCGCCGGCAACGGGAAGCCGACAGCAGCCTCCAGGCTGGATATCGCCTGCGCGTCGGGCGCGGGCGCGGCCACGACCTCGAAGTACTCGGTGTCAACGGGATCCAGAATATCCCACATGCGTTCGTGAAACTGTTCGGCGGTCCGGGTCATGCAGGCTTCCTGAATCAAAGACAAATACTGGCTCGCCGCGCGGGCGGGAACCTTGAAGGCACATCACTATATCGCTGATCGCGGCGGGCCGGCGGACGCGAACGGACGCGCTATGGCGTCCCCAACGCCAACAGCGCCTTGGCGGCCTTGGCGGCGGCGGACCCGCCTGCAAAGCCCGCCAGCCAGCCGCGCAGGTCCGCGTCCTCGACCGGACGCGCGTGGCGCAGCGACTCATCCAGCAGCACCGTCAGCAGCGCGCCGATGCCGCGCGCCTTGTGGTCCAGGCGCGGCAGCAGGCCGCCCAGCACCGCGATGACGGCGGCGGGCGCGAGCGTCGCGGCGTCCGCGAAGGACTCCGCCCAGCGCGTCAGAACGATGGCGGGCGCGCAGGCGGCAAAAGCCTGCGCCACGGCCGCCGCGTCCACGCGGCCCGGGATCGCGGCGGCGAACACTTCCACCGCCTGCGCGCGCACCCCGGCCTGCTTGGCCGCCATGCCCAGGGCCAGCAATTGGGCCGTTTCGGACCGCCAGGCGCCCGGATGCGTGGCCAGCACGCGCAGGATGGCGGCCGCGCGGTGCTCGGCGTCATCGCTCGCCGCGACATTCATCAGCCCCAGATTGGCGGCCGTCAGCGGCAAAGTCGACGCCGGATGGGCCAGGCCGAGTTCGGCGCAGACCAGCGCATGGGCGTCGACGCCGTCGTTGTAGCGCAGCGGGCCCGACGGAATCAGCGCCGGCTGCGTGGCCGAAGGCGCTTCCATGGGCTCCGCTTGGATCTCGGGGTGCCACCACACCCATTGCGGAGAGCCATCGGCCTTCAAGGTTTCCGACCCACGGCTGTGCCACTCGATCCGCAAGGTGTCGGTGATCCGCGGCCACGCGCCGCCGGTGGCCTCGACCACGCGCGCGCGCTGTTCGGGCGGCACGCGCAGCAAGGCCTGGGTCAGATCCACCGGGAACGGCGCGCCACTCTCCTTGCCCGCCTCGTAACGGGCCAGCAGAACATCGGCATCGACCCAGCCCTGCGTGTCGGTGGGCGTGGCCAGCAGCGGACGGCGCGACGCCCTGCCCTGCACGATCCCCGCCACCTCGCGCAGCCGGGTGACGAAACTGGGCAGCATGGTGGTTTCCTCGGCGCTGGGCAGCGCCTTGGGTTCGCCCACATTCTCCCGCACCCACTCGCCATCGACCTGCCGGCTCCTGGTGTTTTGCCAGAACTTTCGCGGCAGGAACGCGCTCGCGGGATCGTGCGCCGCCAGCAGCAGCGCAGCCGCGTAGTGCTGTTCGTCGCGCTCGGCAAGGTGGCGCGCCCGCTTCGCCAGGGGCGCGATCGTGGCCGCCACCTGCCCGGACGTCGCCAGCCAGGCCAGCGCCAGCTCGAACTCCAGCGCGTCGGCGGGCGCTTCCAGCAGCGCGGCATAGCGTTCCTGGGCATCCTCGTCGGTCCAGGGGCGCAGCGGCGCGGGCGGCGGCAAGCCGGGAAGCGCGTTGGACGAAGGCGGGGCTTGGCCGCCCGCCGCCAGCCCTTCCCCTGCCGCGCTCCCGGCCCCGGCGTCCGACAGCATTGCCGCCACCGCCGGCGCCAGCGCGTCGCGCTGCTGATGCGCCAGATCCTCACGGCCCAGCCTGGCCAGCGCCTTCACCGCCGCCCGCTGCACGTCGGCATGCGGATGCCCCAGGCCCAAAGCCAGCGCCTGCGCCACCGCGTCGGACTCGACCGCGGCCCGCGCGCCCAGCGCCTCCAGCATGCGCAGCACCGACAGCGCCGCCGCCTTCGGCCCCGAAAAAGCGCCGCCGCAAGCTTGCACGAAGGGCGCGGCGTCGAGCAGGCCGTGCTTGTGCAGGACCTCCAGCTGCTTGACGCCCAGCGAGACAGTGGCGGTGATCGACGAACCCAGGCACAGGCGCAGCAGCGGCTGGTCCGCCGCCGTTTCTTCGGGCGTGGGCGCCAGGGACGCATACACGCGCGAGAACCAGCCGGCGCGATAGGCGGAGAAATCCCGGTTGAGCGCCTCCAGGCAGCCGCGCAGCACGCGGCCCCGCTCCAGCGTGCCTTCGTTGGCCAGCAGCACGACCGTGTTGTGCCAGTTGAATTCCTCGCGCGAGAACTTGTCGATGTTGGCCAGCGAGATCTCGCCGCCGCCTTCCACCTCGAAGACCCGCCAGAACACCTGATCGCGCAGCGCGTGGTCATGGCGCAGCATGAACAGCCGCACTTCCTGCTCGTGCCGCCCGCCCAGCCCGCCGACCATGGCCAGCACGTAGTCATCGGTGTGCTCGACCTGGAGCCCGTTGAACAGCTCGTTCAGGCGGATCGGCACGAAATTCGGGCGCTGTGACCAGCCTTGCGCCATCTCGCGCAGCCGCCTGGGCGAGGCGTCCACCGCGCGCAGGTCTGCCGACTGCACGCCCAGCATGGCGTCGTACAACGCGCGCAAGCTCGCGCCTTCCTCGACCAGCCGCGCCAGGTCGCGGTAGTAGCCCAAGATATTTTCGTAAGTCGTCATGCGAGCGGCTATTCCTCGTGAGTGCGCTGCGCGGCGGCAGCGGCGGTTTCGGCCAAGGGCGTCGCGCGCGGCGCGACGGTTTCCAGGCTGCGCAAGGTCACCGCCAGCACCGACGCGCCCTTGCGGCGCGCCGCCAGCGTGGCGGGCAAGGCTATCGGCATGCCATAGTCGTTGGACAGGCGCGCGGCAAGCTCGATGAGCTTGGCGGCCTGGGCCATCGGCTTGCCGTCGGCATCGACCAGCCTGGGCAGCAGCGCCTCCAGCGTCTGCAGCGCGCGGCAGCCGGCGAGCGCGCTGATGGAGGCCGCGTCGGCCAGCGTCTGCGCCAGCCGCCCGGCCAAGGCGAAACCGTCCGCCAGGTGCGCCGCGATCTGCTCGGCGAACGGCGCGGGATCCAGCAGGCCAACGTCGGCCAAGCGCGCGATCGCTTCCGCCGCCTGGGCGCGCTGCTCGGTCATCTTCGCCGACGCGGCCAGCGCCAAGGCCGAGTACACGGGTCCGCCCGGCGCCCTGCGGGACGCGCCCAGCGCCGCCAGCAGCGGCCCCAGGCCGCGCACGTTGATCACATTCACCGCCGCGCACAACATCGGATGGAAGTGCGCGGCCAGCGTGTCGGGGTTGGATCGCAGCAGCCAGGCCGTCCATTGCACCACCTGGTCGTAGCCGTCCTGTTCCCGCGCCTCCTGGGCGCGGAAGGTGAATTCGGCGGGCACGTCGGCGACATCCAGGGCAGGCGATGTGGAAGCGTCGGCCGCCGCCATCCAGAACGGCTTGGGCACTTCTCCCAACACCTGCAAGTCGCGCGAGAAAGTCCCTGCGCCCGGCTCGGCCAGCACCCGTTCCCAGACGAAGCGCTGGCCGGGGACGGCCACCGGCGGAATGAACGGCTCGCCCCGCGCCCGGCTGGCCCGCAGTTCGTGAAAGACGCCGGCCAGCAGAGCCAGCGGCGCATGCGTCGGCAGATATTGGTAGCCCGAGCGGGAGGTCCAGGTCTCGCGGATCGTCCAGTCGCCGGTCGCCACGTCGTAGCTTTGGCTGGTGAACGTGTTTTCCTGCAATGCCACGCCCACGGGATCCGGCTTGCCCGCGCTGGCCACGACATAGCGGGCATAGCCCTGGAAACTGACGTCATCCCGGCCCAGCAGCGCGGCGGCCAGCAGGCGTCGCGGCGAGGCATTGCGCTCGTCCCACACCGACTCGATGATCTCGGCGGCGCGGTGTCGCAGCGCCTCCGGCAGTTGCAGTTGCGGACGGCTGGCCAGATGGGCGAAGAGGCGAGGCAACTCGGCGCCGTCTCCGGCGCCCTCGAACTGCGCGCGGATCAAGGCATGCAATGCCTCGTCATCGACGATGGCGAGCGTGTGGTCGGGCAGATCCGGCAACGGTTCGCGACGCGGCGGCGGTATCGTGACTGCCTGGGCCGCCCCCTCTTCCCGCGCGCCCATCTCGCCATCCGTGGCGGCCCGCTGCGTCTCGTCCGACGAGTCCACCAGCTTGCGCGCCAGCGGCGCGAGGTCCAGCGGCATGCCTTCCAGCGCCTCGCCGACGATCCGCGAAAGGCGGTTGCGCTGCCCGGCATCGGTCCTGAGCGCGGCGAACAGCCCCAGCTGGGCCTTGACCAGCTTCTTCTCCGCACGCGTCAGGACGGCGGCCCCGGCATCGATCATCGCGTCCGCGTCCAGCAGCCCGACGGCGCGTTTGAGCATGTCCTGGGCCAGGCCCACCGCCGTGCTGGGCGCCGTGGCCAGCACGGCGAGATACGCGTGCTGGCTGGCGACGACCTCGTGCGCGGCCGGATCGGCCAGGCGATGCATGCGCAAGTACCAGGCGATGCTCTTCGCTGAAAAATCTCGCAGCAGCGCTTCCCTCGACTCGACCAGCAGCCGCTCGCGGAACGCCGGCTCTTCCTGGCACAACGCCAGGACGGCCGCGTCCCAAGCCGGCCCGGTGCGCTCGACGAGCTGGTAATCGGCGCCCATGCCCTCGACCCGGAACAAGGCCCAGAATTCACGCCCGATCCAATCGGGATGCGCCCGCAGGTGCGCGGCCATGAGCTTGCCGTGGTCCGCGTCCAGCTGCCCGTCCGCGCCGACGGCGCTGACCTGTCTCACGAAGCACCGCAGATACGCCGCCGACAAGGGCGCATCGCCGTCCAGCCGGACCAGCGCGTGGCATACCGGCCATGCCAGATGCTCACCCCACCAGTACTGCTCCGCTAACAGCTCGACGAACGCGGCGCGCCACGTTGCGTCCCGTCCGGCTGCCGCCTCGATCACGGCCGGCGTCATCTCGCCGTGGCGCGCGCCATATTCGCGCTTGCGTTCCATGTCCGCCGGCGCCAGCGTCTCCGCCACGAGCTTGGGTTTGCCCAATGCGGCCAGCACAAAGCAAGCCCGGGGCGTCGGCCCCTCCGCGTTGAACAGGCGCGATGGCGGCAAGGCCTTGGCCAGCGCGGCGCGCTCGTCCTCGTCCGCGCCGTCCAGCGCGCGCGCGAACGGCGCGATATCCGCCGCGTCGCCGCCGCCGGCGGCCTCGCGCAGCGCCGCGCGGCGTTCGGTCAGGTTCAAGGTCATGCTCCGGCTCCAGGCGCATTGAGGGGATCAAGAAACATGCGCACCGCCAGCGTGTGCTTGCACGGCCCGCGCGTGCCTTGATACTTGGCGTGCCAGGGGCAGGTGCAACGGTCTTGCGCGGGCTCGGCGCCCAGCGCGATCCGGTAGCGCTGCTGCGCCGATTGCACCGTGTACTGCCCCTCGCCTTCGCGCCGCACCCCGCCGCCGGCCACCAGCTTGCGCGCCTCGGCCAACCGGGGATGCAACGTATCCAGCAGCCCCGCCTGCACCGGCAGCGGGCGATGGAAGTACGCGCCCGCCGCCAGATCGAACCCCACCTGGCCGGAAGACGCCAGCACGCCCAGCGCGGACGCGATCTGCGCGTCGGGCAACAGGGCCCGGGCGGCCAGCTGCGCGATATCGATGCGCGGCTCGAAAGCCAGCAGCGTCGACACGAACGCCGCGTCCTCATTCGCATCGCCGCCCGCGACCAGATGCAGCACCGCGCCCTCGCCCGAGAACCCCCGCGCCTTTTCCGGGCTCAGACCCAGCGTGACCCGCGCGCCGGGCAGCTCCAGCACCCAGGCGCTGGCCTGCGGCAGCGCGCCCGCCGCCGTCTCCGCGCCATAGGCGCGCAGCGCGGTGGCATAACGCAACAAGGGCTCCAGCACGCGCAGCCGCTCCGGCCCCGCCACGCAGACCGCGCCGGGCGTCGCCTGCGTGGCCAGCCGCAGCGAGCGGGCCGCCTGGGTCGCCCACATCACGGTCTTGGTCGACGATGACCGCGGCAGCGCCTGCACGAACTGGCGCAGGGCCGCCCCCGTCAGCGCATGGCGGCACGCCATGCCCGCCGACAGCATCTGCGTCTCGGCAAAACCCTTGAGCCAGCGGGTGGGCAGCGGCACCTTTTCCTCGACAATCTCGCCCGCTCCGGTCGACACGCGCAAGGCATCACTGCCCACGTTCAGGTGCAGGGGCTCCGACGCCCGCAGCCCCGCCAGCGCCTGGCGCAGCGGCGGATTCACATCCACATTGGTCACGCCCGGCGCCACGTGCGTGGCGTCCAGCGCCGCCGCGTCCACGTCCAGGCGCGCATACACGCCGCAGCACACGCTGAACGACTCGAAGCGCAGGCCCTCGGGCGTGGACGTCACGACCGGATCGGCCGCCCGCAGCACCGCCGCCAGGGTATTGGGCGGCACATAGAACCGCGTGCGCGCCACCCGCGCCAGCATCAGCAGCGCTTGCGCCACCACGGCCGGCTGCGCCACGAAACCGGAAAAGAAGAAGGGATGCGCCACCGCGCCCGACGGCGCGACGCCGCCGCTGGTGGCCAGGCTCAGGTCGGCCTGGCCCGGGCGCTGCGCGAATTCGGAAGGGGCAAGATAGGCATAAGCCAGCTCCGCCATTCAGGGACTCCTTGATGCGGACTGGACGCCGCGATGATCCGCCGCCGTCGCGATCCGGGACGGGAACGGTTGATCTTCTGGCTGAGGCGGGCGTCCGCCATGGGACGACTGCGCCGGTGAGACGGTCAGCTGCGTGGTCATTGGGTCACATGTTAACTGGCGTCGGCGGTTGGGCCCGGCCTGCGCGGCAGGACGGGCCGGCGCCGCCACGGCGCCAGCCTCGCTGCGGGAGCGCTTCGAGACGCCGTCGGGCGGCTTGCCCCTGCCGCGTCCGACCATCACAGCCTGACTGGGTGACCGTTTGACGACGTTGACGAAACGTATCGACAAAGCGTGCCGGCAAACGGCATTGACAAAAAATATAGCTTGCTAGCATCATAGCAACATGAGTGATGACAGCGTCAAACAGTTCAACGTGTACCTGCCGGTCAGCCTGATCCGGGAGGTCAAGCACCATGCGATCGAAGCCGAGCTTTCGCTGTCGGCCCTGGTCGCCGAAGCCCTGCGGGCCTATCTGGCCGACCACGCCGACAAGCCCGCCGACCCAAACTAGGAGCCATCCCATGAAAACCGAAGGTGTAGAAGCCATATTCCTGACGACCCACAACTGGGGCAGGTCGGCCAAATTCTTCCAGTCCCTGGGCTACACGCTCGACTTCGAAACCGACCACAACTCCGGCCAGCTCCGCAACGGCCCGGGCCCCTACCTCTTCATCGCCGAAGTGCCCGCCGACCAGGCGCCAGCCATGCAGCTGGTGATGAAAGTCGCCGATGCCCGGGCTCTCCAGCTGGACCCCGGCGTCGAAGTCGTCTCCCCCTTCCAGGACACCCATTGGGGCACGCAGGAGATGACGGTGCGCGATCCCGACGGCCGTGTCTGGAGCCTGCAGGCGCCCAAGTAAAAGCGGAGCGACCGCCATGCCGAACAGCAAAGCCCCCAGCCCAGACAGCACGGCCGAGCGCACCGCGCTGTGGCGCGCCCTGCATCTGCAAGCCGATGCGCCGCCGCATGTCTTCGAGGACGACATCGGCCTGCGGCTGCTGGCCCCGCCGGACAGCTGGCGCGAGCGACCCGACATGGATCCGATCTTCACCCGGACCTTCCGCGCGTCCATGGTCGCGCGGGCGCGTTTCGTGGAAGACCTGGTGCTGGAACAGGCCGCCCAGGGCGTCGCGCAGTACGTGATCCTGGGCGCGGGCCTGGACAGCTTCGCCCAGCGCCGGCCCGACATCGCCAGCCGCATGCGTGTGTTCGAAGTGGACCAGCCCGCGCCGCAGGAATGGAAGCGCCGGCGACTGGTCGAGCTGGGTTACGGCGTGCCGGAATGGCTGCAACTGGTCCCGGTGGACTTCGAGGCCGGCGCTTCCGCCTGGCAAGCGCTGGCCGAGGCGGGCTTCGATGCGACGCGCCCGGCCTTCGTCGCTTCCACGGGCGTCAGCATGTATCTGACCCGGGACGCGACGCTGGCCACGTTTCGACAGGTGGCCGCGCTGGCGCCCGGCTCCACGCTCGCCATGACGTTCGTGCTGCCGGTGGAACAGATGGCGCCCGAGGTCCGGCCCGGCATCGAAATGGCCGTCAAGGGCGCCCGCGCCAGCGGGACGCCGTTCATCAGCTTCTATGCGCCGGCCCAGATCATGGCGATGGCGCGGGAGGCGGGGTTCCGCGATGTCCGGCACGTCGCGCCCGCCGTGCTCGCGCAGCGGTACTTCGCGGGGCGAACGGACGGCTTGAGCTTGTCGAGCGCCGAAGAATTTCTGATTGCGGGCACGTAGCCGGCGAGTACTGCCCTACGGCAGATCCTGCGCTGATTCCCGGCCACCAAACCGCGCGCCACCCGACGCGGCAAGCGCCCCGCTCGCTAGGCGGGCGCCACCTCAATCGCGATCTTCCCCCGCACCCCGTTGTTGCGGCTCTCCAGCCGCGCATGCGCGGCCGGAACATCGGCCAGCGCATAGACCGCCCCCACATGCGGCCGCAGCCGGCCCTGCGCCACCAATGCGCTCAGCTCATCGAGCTTGCCGCGATTCTGCCGGGTGAACACGAAGTGATAGGCCGCGTTCTTGCCCCAGGCCTGGATCAGGTTCTGCGGCTGCGCGATGTCCACGATCGACACCACGCGGCCCAGCTGCGCCAGCGCGTCGGGACTGCGCGACAAGGCATCGCCGCCAATGGTATCGAACACGACATCCACGCCCCGGCCATCCGTGGCCCGCAATACGGCGTCGATATAGTCCTCCTTTTCATAGTCGATCAGCACGTCCGCGCCCATCTCGCGCGCGAAGGCGAAGTTCGCTTCGCGCACGGTCGTGAGCACCCGGGCGCCGATGGCCTTGGCAAGCTGGATCGCCACGTGGCCGACCCCGCCGGCGCCGCCGTGGATCAGGATGCTCTCCCCCACCCGCAGCCCCGCGCGCGCGACCAGCGCCTCCCAGGCCGTCCCGCCCACCAGGCTCAGGCTGGCCGCCTCCAGATGACTCAGCGCGGCGGGCTTCCTGCCGACGATGCTCTCGGCGGCCACGTGGTACTCGGCGTAGCTGCCCTGCCCCTCGAAGATCTGCGGCGTGTACCAGACCTCATCTCCCGGCGCGTAGGCCGTCACCCCAGCCCCGACAGCCTCGATCACGCCCGAGACATCGTGGCCGGTGATGGCCGGCAAGGGCACCAGATCGGGATAGTCGCCGCGCCGGACCTGGTAGTCCAGCGGATTGATCGACGTGGCATGCACCCGCACCAGCACCTGCCCCGCCTGCGGCACGGGCTTGGGCACGTCGCGCAGTTCGAACGACTCGGGGCCGCCGAATGACTTGAGCACGATTGCTTTCATTTCAACTCCTAATTTCGATAAAAAGGGATATCGAGATTTTCCGATATTTACCGGCAAAAAAATTCAGAGCTCTTTCCCGATCAGCTTGGCAAAGGCGCTGATGTTGGCTTCATTGCGCTTGTAGTAGGTCCACTGGCCGATGCGCCGGGCCTCGACCAGGCCCGCGCGTTGCAGGGTGGCCAGATAGTCGGACACCGTGGACTGCGACAGTCCGACGCCTTCCTGGATGCTGCTGACGCACACGCCCACCGTATGCACGTCGCCCTCGTCCTGCGGCGGGAAGTGCCGCTCGGGATCCTTCAGGCCTTTGAGGATGTCGAGGCGGGTGCGGTTCGAGAGCGCTTTGAAAATGTCTAGCAAGTCCATGGCGGGATCATATCGGAAATTACCGATATGTCAATTTCCCCGTCGAACGCCTTGAATCCGCGCGCGGCTGGCCGCTATCGCGATGCTCATCCGCCGCACCGTGGCGCGACGAATCGGAAACGCCTCGGCGCGTCCGGCGAAGGCCGCCGCCTGCTCAACCATCCGGTCGAGCGTGGCTTCTGCCATGGGCATGCCTACCCCGCCCTCCCTGGCCAGCCGCAGCAAGTGATCCCGTCCCACCGCGGCGCCTTCGCCGCACACATCCATGTGATGCTGTCCCATCGGTCCGTGGCTGAACGTCAGGTCGAATGCGGGCGCCAATCGCCAACGCCGATCCTGCCCGAGACGCCATGCAAAGTTCTTCGGATGATCGTCCTGGTTGTGAAACAACACGTTGAAGACGGCACGCGCATAGGCCTTCTCAACCTCGCGCTCATCGCGCGTCAACAACCGGGTGGCCCGCAGCAAGGTCGTGTAGTCCGTGCTGCCCGGCATGCGGAAATCCACCTGCAGCAGGCCCGCCAGGCTATGCACGGGCACGCGCATGCCTCGTTCCCGGTCGAAGCGCGCCACGCCAAAGGCGGCAAGCCTGGACGACAGATCGAACAAGGCGCTGGCTGGCACCTCCAGGCCGCAATCGCGGGCCAGCTCGGCATACAGCTGTTCGACGGCGCATACCTCCTTATGCTCGCCCTGCGCCGGAAACTTCACCAACCAGGGAACGCCGGGCGCATCGCCGCGCGTGCTGACGTGACCGGTCGCGGCGTCGTGCTGCACCAAAGCCTTGGGCCGCGCGCCTTGCGGAGACCCGCCGGTCAGCGCCAGTTCGCGCAAGGCAACGCCCGCCTCTCCAGCCAGAGCCCGCTCGCTTTCCCGGGCCAGGGCCAGCAGGCTCCAGTCGGGCTCCACGGCATGCGGATCGGTCGCCGGCACGAAGCGCAGCGCGCCCATGGCCCGGTCCCCGATGAACGCCAGACGATCCAAGGGCCCAGGATGACGCAATCCCTGGCGGCGGAACAAACGATCCATCAGCAGCAGCCCCCAGCCATCGGGCAGGCTGTCCGCCATCAGGCCGGGCAACCGATGCAGATAAGGCGGAAAATCCCCGTAGGCCGGAGCGCGCAGCTTCAGATGCAGCGGCGACAACTCCAGTCCCTGCGCCAGGGCCTCGGACGCGTATTCAAACAGCAGCGTGGCGCCGTCATCGGCCAGGAGCCCCAGGAGCCAGTCCTCGCCCCAGCCACAGTAATGAACGGCCAGCTGCTTCATGTCTTGCTCCGACGAGGCGCCCGTTGTCGTTGCCCGGCGGATTCCGCCTGCGCCATCTGGGCGATGGATTGGCGCCTGAGCACGAACAGATCCTGCAGCTCATCCACGAGTCCCAAGGCCTGCGTCACGCGGATCAAGGTCTCCAGCGATGACTGGCCGCTGCCTTCCAGCTTGCGCAACGCGCCGAGCGACAGGCCGGCCATCTGCGCCAGCTCGCGCTGAGGCAGACCCTGGGCCAACCGCTGGATGCGCAGCCGTGAGCCCAAGGCCCGCAGGATCTCGGCGGTGGATGCCAAATTAAATGACATTTCTCTGCTCTTTATCTAGATTTTTTCTTTATAAGTATCACTTTTATGATCTTTATAGACCTATATAACGCATCACCATCTGGCAAGCAAGCCCGGCCTTCCGTACAATGCCCCTCGTGGCTATGGGACACCTTCCTTCTCACCCTGATTACCTAGGGGTCCCGCTCTCCACACCGCGCCTGCGTCACGCAGGCGTTTTCACATCGGCGTCGCCATGACGCCGCCGCTCGCTCGCAGCGGCGAGCCACCGGAGCAAGGCAAGCATGAATCAGGAACTGTTCCTGCGCCGCGCCACCAAGGTCCACGTCCCCGTGGGTTCTGGCGGCGCCACGCGCGCCCAGGTCGCGTCGGCCATCCAGGAAATCGCGGCGTTCCACTGCATCCTGTCCGAGTCGGTGATCGAGCGGATCGGCATGCTGTCCGCCGATGAACTCGCGCGCTGGCTGCGCGACATGCTTGGCGTGCTGCGCCGCCGGGTCGGCGCGCACGTGCAGCACCAGCCGTTCTATCCGGGCTTCCCCGAGCAGGTGCTGAAAGCCTCGAAGGCCGAGCTGTACCTGACGGCCGTCATGCATTACCTCACGCTGCGCCGCCTGCCGGCGCACGAGCATGCCCGCCCGCCATTGCTCGAGGGCAAGCTCGTGCCCTGGCTCATCGAACTGGGCCGCGTCGCTGAATTCGAGTCGCTGCTGGCGCCGCTGGTCTCGTCGCGCACTTCGCTGTCCGAGGTGGACGCCGCCGATGTCGCCTGGTTCATCCGGCAATACCGCGGCGATGTCTTCCGCCTGCTGCCCGGGGACGTGCCGTTCCGCGAGATCCGCGCGCTGGTTGGCGGCGCGCTGGTCCAGCACGTGGCGGGCGATGCGCGGGTGGACGAATTCCTGGATCGCAACGTCGAGACCGCGACCGACGCGCTGCGGCTGGCGGTGGCCCTGAGCGGCGGAGATGTGTCGCTGACCACGGCGACGACACGCTTCGCGCCGATGAAGCGCGGCGTGCGCCGCCTGCTGCTGCGCCTGCTCGATCGCGCGCCCAACGCAGTGGAAGACGTGATGCGCCACGCCGAGCGCTGGAAGCGCCTGGCCGAAGTGCTGCACCCGGGCGACTATGCCGACAAATACCCGCGCGCCCTGGCGGCCATCACGGCGGCGCGGCGCAACGACGCGCCGGCCTCGTTCGGGTCGCGCGTCGAGACGCTGCTGGCCCAACGGCACATCGCCGCGCTCACGCCCCTGCTGCAACAACGTCCCGGCGAATTCGCGCGCCGGCTGGATGTGACCTTGCGCCGCTCGACCGAACCCGGCGCCGTGCTGGACGCATTCGAAACGGTGGCGGCGCAAGCGTCCACGCCGATCCTGCTGCAGGTGCTGGCCCAGGCCCGGGCGCCGCGCCCCCTGCCCTTGCGGGCCTTCACGCCCAAGGGCGCACTGGCCAAGGTCTACGGCATCCAGGATCGCCGTGAGCCGCTGGCGCCCGAAGTGCTGGCGCGCGCGGCCCGGATCTGCCAGGACGCGCTCGTCAAGCGCTTCGCCTCGCTGCCGCCGCTGGGCCGCTGCTTCGTCGACCCCGCGCTGCGCGACTACATCGTGCCGCTGGCGCAGCGCGCCGCATCGAAGTCATTGCGTACGCTGGTGCGCGGCAGTCGCCTGCCGCTGCCGGACACGCGCTTCATCCGCCTGTTCCTGTGGTGGAAGAACGGCCGCGCGCGCACGGACATCGACCTGTCTGCCGCTTTCTTCGACGCCAATTTCGTGTTCATGCAGACGGTCGCGTACTACAACCTGAAGGGCTTCGGCGGCTACCACAGCGGCGACATCGTCGACGCCCCGCAAGGCGCCTCGGAGTTCATCGACCTGGACATCGACGCCCTCGTCGAGAAAGGCATCCGCTACGTCGTCACGTCCATCAACTCCTACACCCGGCAGCCGTACTGCGACCTGCCTGAGTGCTTCGCCGGCTGGATGGCCCGCGCCGATTTGGCCTCGGGCGAAGTGTACGAACCGCGCACGGTGGTCGACCGGATCGACATCGCGTCGGACACGCAGATCTGCCTGCCTTTCGTGATGGACCTGCAGGAACGCCGCGTGATCTGGGCCGACCTGGGGCTGACGTCCACGCCGCGCTGGAACAATGTGCGGAACAATCTGAGCGGGGTGTCCTTGATGCTGCGGGCATTGGTGCATACGCCCCGGTCGGATCTGGAGACGCTGTTTGATCTGCATGTACGCGCGCGGGGGGAACGGGTGGAAACGCCGCAGCAGGCCGAGACCGTATTTGCGCCTCACCAGGGGATTACGCCGTTCGATGTGGACGTGATTCGGTCACGGTTTCTTTGACTCGGGAATACTCAATCAACCCTGCTTGCGCGCCATCCGGCTCCATGGACAAGAATTGCACGCGAACCGGAGGAAGGCACCTGTGCCCGCGACTCATGTCCATAGCGGCACCCCACTGCCCGTCAAGGAAACCAGGAACGCCACCATCCCTTGGCACGCCGGGGGACGCGGCCGGCCACTTGGCCTGATGGCGCACGGGCTATCACGCACGCACTTTCACGACCGTCGACTGACGCCCGGCCCGGGGCGTACCACGCAACGGCGGAAAGCCGGCGTGCAGCAAACGCTCGAACTCATCATAGTGAGCAACAAAAATGGAACCAAAGACCAGGGGTAAATTCTCCAGTTCGGGAATGCTTGGCAGATTGATGTTTCCATTCTGATGGCCTTGGACATGCGCCTTCAAACGGCTGACTGGCGTGATGTCCTTGCCCCAATAAACCGGATACCACTGAGGGTAGCCGGGTATGGGAGCGAGGCCGGTCCTGATGGGTGTAGGGGAACTGGCCCATATTCCGTAGACCGCGCCACATGACTGCTCAATGGGAAAGGACCTGCCCAGGTTGATCGAGCCATAAACGCAGTCATGAACGGCGAAATTGCGCTTCAAGGCAAAGTCTTTGAGAAATTCCGGTACCAAGGAGGCTTCGGGCATTCGGCGGGCTCCAAACTCGGGATGAGCCGATCACTGTAACTGCTCAATGCGATGCCCAACAGTCCTCGACACCCGCTGGCGGCGGACTTGACGCCGTCACGCGCCTGCCTCAAGGCCTCGAATATTCGCGTCGCCCGCTCCAGGAACACCTTCCCGGCAGGGGCGTGACGCCTCAACCGGAAGACGGCTGCATAGGCACGTCAGAACTTCACGGCCGCAGCTCCCTTGAGCGACAGAATCTCTCTCGCTTCATCGGGCGTCGCGATTTCGTGCCCCAGACTTTCAAGCAGTTCACGCACCTTGCGTACCTGCTGCGCGTTCGATTCCGCCAGTTGCCCACGAGAGATCTGCAGCGAGTCTTCAAGCCCGACACGCACGTGGCCACCCATCGTTGCCGCTGCTGTGGCTAGACTCATCTGACTGGCCCCCGCACCCAGCACGGACCACTGGTACTGGTCGCCGAACAGCTTGTCGGCCGTGCGCTTCATGAAGACCAGGTTCTCCAGGTCAGCACCGATACCGCCCAAAATTCCCAGGACGAACTGAATGAAGATCGGCGCCTTGAACATACCGGAGTCCAGGCAGAACTTCAGGTTGTATAGATGTCCCACGTCATAGCACTCGTGCTCGAACTTGACGCGGTGCTCCTGGCCTAGTTCTTCGGCCACCATCCCGATGTCGCGGAAGGTGTTGCTAAAGATGTAGCTGTCCGATTCCCGCAGGTACGACTCTTCCCAGTCAAACTTCCACTTTTTATAACGCTGCGCCAGGGGATGCATCGAGAAGTTCATGCTACCCATGTTCAACGAGCACATCTCGGGCGAAAAACGCTTTGCGGGCGCGATGCGCTCCGCCACGGTATTGCGAAGGCTGCCGCCTGTAGAGAGGTTGACCACCGCGTTCGTCGACGCCTTGATCGAGGGCAGGAAGCCGAGGAAGTGCTCGGAGTCAATCGACACAGAGCCGTTCTCCGGATTGCGTGCGTGCAGGTGAAGCACGGCGGCGCCCGCCTGCGCCGCATCAAGGGCCTGGCGCGCAATGTCCTCGGGGCGATAGGGCAACGCGTCCGACATGGTCGGCGTGTGGATGGCGCCGGTCACGGCACAGGTGACGATGATCTTGCGAGAGGGCTTGGACATGATGGACTGCCATGTATGAACAATGGAACTCAGGACTCGACAGGCTGGCGGCGCCACACCAGCTTGATGACGGTTTCGACACCGTCTTGCATTTGCGGCGCGGTCGTCAAGACCGCGTCGCCCTGCTCGAAGCTCAGTGCGCGGCGAAGCGCCGTCCCCACCCAGTTCGGATAGGTGGAGACGTCGACCCAATGCGAGATCCAACCGGCTTCCAGCGTGAAGCGTCCGGCATAGGCAATGGAGGACTTATAGGCCTGTGCACGCTGCGCTTCCGGCGCGGCCTGCCGGTCGCCGTCAAGCCGCTCTCGACCGTCGTGAGTGATGAGCGCCATCATGCGCCCGTCGTCGCCGTAGTGAATGACGCCCGACGGCCGTGCGCCGTAGACGTCGTACAGGCGCTCCCCCCGGGGGCCGACGGCATACGCCTCTCCCAGGAACCAGGTTCCAGTCAGGTCATTCGCATTCATGCGGGTACTCCAAGTTTGAGGGTTCGTAGGTTGGTCAGGGCAAGACAGCCACTGCGCGGACCCACCCCGCCGAAGCGGCACGGATCTTCACGGGGAAGCAGATCACCTGAAAGCCCGTGGAGGGCAACAGGTGCAAGTTGCTCACCTTCTCCATCTGGAAGTAGCCGATCTCCCGACCCGCCTTGTGGCCTTCCCAGATCAGCGACGCATCTTGGGTTTCGCGGAAGCGCCGGGCGGTGTGGCTGAACGGGGCATCCCAGGACCAGGCATCGGTACCTACGACCCGGACGCCACGTTCGGTCAGGTACAGCGTCGCTTCGCGTCCCATGCCGCAGCCGCTGTCCAAGTAATCATCTTGGCCGTAGCGCGCCGCGGCGCCCGTGTTCACCAGCACGACGTCCAGGGGTTGCAAGTCATGGTTGATGCGCGCCAGTTCATCCTCGACCTCCCTGGCACGTACCACATGGCCGTCCGGCAGGTGCCGGAAGTCCAGCTTGACGCCGGGCCTGTAGCACCAGTCCAACGGCACTTCGTCGATGGTCGCGGCGCGCTCGCCGCGATTCATCGTCGATGCGTAGTGCCACGGCGCGTCCATGTGCGTCCCGTTGTGCGTCGACAGGTCCAGACGCTCGACTGCCCACGCCTCGCCGTCGGGGAGGTCTTCGGGGCGCAATCCAGCAAAAGGCTTGGCCAGAGCCTCGAAGGTCTCCTGGTGGTTCTGATACCGGATCTTTGGGCCATTCCCCGGCCGGTCCACTGGCAGGTCGTTCTCGATGGCGACGGACAGATCGATAAGTCTCATTGAGGCAGGTCCTTGGAGAAATGAGGTCGAGAGTTCGTGAACGGCGCTACTGTCTGGTCAGACCGATGGAGCGCACCAGTTCCGGCCAGGCACGGTTTTCCTTCGCCAGGAATTCCGATGCCTCTGCGACCGAGCCTCCGGCGGCCTCGCTTCCGTTGTCTTGCAGTGTCCGGATCACGTCGGGCTGCTTGAGGATGGCGTTGATTTCCGTATTAAGGCGAGTCACGACTTCCACCGGTGTGCCAGCGGGTGCCACCAGCATGAACCACAAAGAGAAGTCAACGCCAGCCAGCCCCTGCTCCTCGAAGGTGGGCACATCCGGCAGCGCCTGTGCCCGCTGGCGAGTCGACACGGCCAGGGCTTTGACCTTGCCGGACTGAACGAAAGCCCGGACAGTGCCCACGTTGTCACACAGCGCTTGCACGCTCCCCCCCAGCAAGTCGGTGACAGCGGGCGCCGCGCCCTTGTAGGGGATGTGGTTCACCCTGATGCCGGCAGAGCGCGCGAACAGCTCGGCGCAGATGTGTTGAGGTGACCCTTCTCCGGCATTTGCGATATTGAGTTCGCCGGGTTTGCTCTTTGCGCCTGCGACGATCTCCTTGAGCCCGTCTTTCGATACCCCGGGGACAACCAGCACCAGGGCCGCCGATGAAACCTTCGCGATGGGAACGAAAGCGCGGGCGGGCTCATACGGCATCTTCTGGAAGAGGCTCGGATTGACGGCCAACGGCCCAAGTCCTGCCAAAAGGAGCGTGTAGCCATCGGCCGGGGATTTAGCCACGGCGTCCGATCCAATGATGCCGTTGGCCCCCGCCTTGTTCTCGACGACGACGGGCTGAGTCAGACGGGCGCCGAGTTTCGCGGCCAACAGCCGAGCGATATTGTCTGTTCCCCCGCCAGGCGCATAGGGCACCACCAGGCGAATGGGCCGCTCTGGATACTGGGCTATTGCGGGCAAAGCCGCCAAGGACAGGGTCAAGCCAAGCACGGCGAACCGTAGCGCGAACCTCAGCATGTTTGTCTCCTCAACAAGCAGGTATGGGTTGCGCTAATTTTTAGTTATTCGAATGACTAAGTCGATATGGTAAAAACCCCTAGAAGGCATAGGCGGTGGGCGTTGGCGACATGGCAGCCAAATCGCCAATGTGAAGGCAATGTGCTGCGATGGTCCGTTGAACTGCCTCTAGTCACAGTTGGAGACCACTAGACGAACGCGGGGTGGTATTTCATCATTAGTCTTTCGAATAACTAATCGTGTGGCGAGCCCACCCGATCAGGCAGGAGACAAACCCATCACTGCCGACACGCGCATACCCCCTTCTGTGAGAGGCACAACAGCCAAGCTATGAGTCCGAAGATCGATCCAGACCACATGACAACTGCGGCCGAGCAACCTCAACGCCGACGGCGCAAGAGCGACGCGCGCGAAAGCATCCTGAACGCGGCCGAACGCCTTTTCGGCGAACTTGGCTTCACGGGCTGTTCATTGCGCAACGTAGCCGACAGTGCCGGGGTCAACCAAGGCATGATCCATTACTTCTTTCGAAGCAAAGAAGCCTTGTTCCAGGAGACGTACCTGCGCTGCGGTTCACCACTGGTCGAAGAACGCATGCGACTGCTCGACACGGAAGAAGCCGCGGCGAAGGGGGCGCCAATCCCGGTAGAGCGCCTCATCGAGATTTTTTTGGCACCCGCATTCAGGTTGGCAACGAGTGGTGATAGCGGACGTGCGTTTCTGCGCATGCAGGCTCATCTGCAACTCGACGGCACGCGCTTTGGCCACGAACTGCGCCAGCGCCTCTACGATGAATCGTCGATGCGCTTCGTCGCGGCGTTCGCGCGCAGCCTCACCGACCTGTCCCGCGAAGACGTGTCCTGGCGCTTCATGTTCATGCTCGGCGCCTACCAATATGCTCTTGCAGACACGGGTCGCATCGAGGTGATTTCCGACGGGCTCTGCTCCGCCAGCGACTTTGCCTGCTCTCTGAAGCAAATCGTGCCCTTTCTTAGCGCTGCCATGCGCTCACCCCCAATCATTGCCGGCGCATCCAAGGATCAGCGTAAGAGCCCGGCAAACCCTTCTTGAGCGCAGCAGTTGTCCCCGATAGCGTCCACCACTTTCAGGAGGACACCATGTCGAAGACAGAATTAGCGCCGGCTCCTAAGCGCCGGTCTTATCCGAAGGCGCTGAAGGCACAGATCGTGGCCAAGTTCACCGACCACTTGCCGCTATACCGCCAGGAAGGCATCCTTGCGCGCGCCGGCCTGCAGCTGCCGCGCTCGACGCTGGGCGAGTGGGTCGGCGTGTGCGAGCCAAGCCGATCACCGAAACGTTGCACCGGTGGCTGATCGCGCAACGCCAGCGCGTGCCGGAAGGCTCCGGCACCGCGCTCGCCATCGACTACAGCCTCAAGCGCTGGGAGGCGCTGACGCGCTACCTTGACGACGGCGATGCGCCGATCGACAACAATTGGGTGGAGAACCAGATCCGCCCCTGGGCGATCGGGCGTTCGAACTGGCTGTTCGCGGGCGCGCTGCGCGGGGGCCAGCGCGCGGCCGCCATCATGAGCCTGATCCAGTCGGCACGGCTCAATGGGCATGATCCGTATGCCTATATGAAGGACGTGCTTACGCGCCTGCCAACGCAGAAAAACAGCCAGATCAATGCGAAAAGTGCGGCAAGCATCGGCGGTCGCGCGGACTCATCGGGGCCACGCATGCCCCACACCATGCACCACCACGGGGAACATGCCGCGCCACTGCGCCGCCTTGGTGCGCGACGCCGCCCTGTCCCGTCCTCCGCCAGGGGGAAAAGACGCGACCTTGCCTGCAACGGTGTTGGCACGATTGTTGCTTGATGAAAAGCATACGGGAGCGGCATGCGTGCCGCGAACCAAATGGTTGGCTAGGGTTCCGATCCGCATCACGCGGATGTCTGGTCCGAGAGCCGACGACCTCGGTTGAGGTTACACGGCGGGACAAAAGCCCGGGAGAGCGGCGCCATCGGCGTCCGGCTGCTCCCGTTGCCCGTCCTCTCAACCGGAGTGTCCCGATATGATTTTGCGCCGTCTCGCGGGTCTGACGACCCTTTGCCTTGCAACACTGTGGGGCGCCCCGGCCAGCGCCGCCCCGAAAACCAGTTTCAACATCTGCTGGACCATTTATGCCGGCTGGATGCCCTGGGACTACGCACAGGCCCAGGGCATCGTTGCCAAGTGGGCCAGGAAGTACGGCATCGACATCCAGGTCACCCAGCTCAATGACTATGTCGAATCGCTGAACCAGTACACCGCCGGCAAGTTCGACGGCTGCACCATGACCAACATGGACGCGCTCACGGTGCCGGCGGCCAGCGGCGTGGACAGCACGGCGCTGTTGGCGGGCAGCTACTCCAACGGCAACGACGGCATCGTCCTGAAAGGGACCGGCAAGACGCTCGAGGACCTGAAGGGCCAGAGCGTGCATCTCGTGCAATTCTCCGTGTCCCACTATCTGCTCGCGCGCGGCCTGGAGGCCGCCGGCCTGCGCGAGCGCGACATCAAGGTCGTCAATACCTCGGACGCCGACATCGTCGGCGCCTTCGCGGCGCCCAGGGTGCAGGCCGTGGTGACCTGGAATCCGCAGCTGTCCGCCATCGCCGCCACGCCCGGCAGCACCCAGGTCTTCGACTCCAGCAAGGCGCCCGGCGAGATCATCGACCTGATGGTCGTCAACAGCGCGACACTCAAGGACAATCCCGCCCTGGGCAAGGCCCTCACCGGCGCCTGGTTCGAGGTCATGGCCCTGATGAAAGCCAATGACGGCGCCGCGCTCACGCAGATGGCGAAGGCCGGAGGCGCCACTGTCGCCGACTACCGGGCCCAGCTCGCGACCACGGCCATGATGTACACGGCAGCGGAGCAACTGGCCTTTGTCTCCAGCCCGAAGCTACCCGACACCATGAAGCGCGTCGCGCAGTTCTCGTTCGACAAGGGCCTGCTCGGCGAGGGCGCGCGCAGCGCCGACGCCATCGGGATGTCGTTTCCCGGCGGCACCACCGTCGGCAACGCCAAGAACACCAAACTCCGGTTCGACGCGACTTATCTGAAGCTCGCGGCGGACGGCGAGCTCTGAGCGCGAGGCATCCATGCGTTTCATCAATCGCCGCCCCGAACGGGGCGAACGCTGGCTGCTCGCGCTGCTGCCGTTCATCCTGCTGGCGCTGGTCTACGTGGTCGCCTCGTCCGCGCGGCTGGCCGACAACCCGGACGACCGCCTGTTGCCGAGCGTCGCGCAAATGCTCGACGCCATCGCGCGGATGGCCTTCACCGAGGACGCGCGCACCGGCTCCGTGCTGCTCTGGTCCGATACGCTGGCCAGCCTGACACGCCTGGCGCTGGGCATCGCAGTGGCCGCCCTGGCCGGCCTGGGCCTGGGCATCGCCTCCGGCGCCTTTCCGATGCTGCGGGCGACCCTGTCGCCCCTGATGGCGGTCCTCTCGATGATCCCGCCGCTGGCGATCCTGCCCATCCTGTTCATCGTCTTCGGACTCGACGAACTCTCCAAGGTCATGCTCATCGTCATCGGCATCACGCCGGTGCTGGCGCGCGACCTGGAGCAGCGGGCCCGCGAGATTCCGGCCGAACTGCTGGTCAAGGCGCAGACCCTGGGCGCCAACAGCTGGACGGCGGTGCTGCGCGTGATACTGCCGCAATTGCTGGCGCGGCTGCTGCTATCGCTGCGGCTGATGCTCGGGGCGGCCTGGCTATTCCTGATCTCGTCCGAGGCGATTTCGGCGACGGCCGGCCTGGGCTATCGGATCTTCCTGGTGCGACGCTACATGTCGATGGATGTCATCCTGCCCTATGTGGCCTGGATCACGCTCCTGGCCTGGGCGATGGACTGGGCGTTGCGCCTGATCCACCGCAAGTGCTTCCCCTGGTCCGAGGGGAGCGCGCCATGAGTTTCATCGAGATTCGCAACGTCTGGCAGCGCTATGGCGACCAGGTCGTGCTCGAACAGCTGAACCTGCGTATCGCCGAAGGCGAGTTCTGCACGCTGGTGGGCGCCTCGGGCTGCGGCAAGTCCACCTTTCTGCGGCTGCTGCTCGGCCAGGAGCGGCCCAGCAAGGGCGAACTGCGGCTCGAGGGCCGGCCGTTGCCCGCCGAACCCGATGCCCAGCGCGGCGTGGTGTTCCAGCGCTACTCGGTCTTTCCTCATTTGAACGTGCTGGACAACGTGGCCGTGGGGGTGGAATTGCGGGCCGCGCCGCTGCTCGGCCGCCTGCTGGGCCAGCGCAAGCGCGCCGCGCGCGAGGCCGCAGCGGAAATGCTCCACCGGGTCGGTCTCGGCCACGCGCTGGCGCGCTACCCCAACCAGCTCTCGGGCGGCATGCAGCAACGCCTAGCCATCGCCCAGGCGCTCATCACCCGGCCGCGCATGCTGCTGCTCGACGAGCCCTTCGGCGCGCTGGACCCCGGCATACGCAAGGACATGCACGCGCTGCTGCTCGAGCTCTGGCGCGAGGCCCGGCTGACGGTCTTCATGGTGACCCACGATCTGTCGGAGGGATTCCATCTCGGCACGCGACTGCTGGTGTTCGACAAGGTGCGCATCGATCCCCAGGCGCCGCAGGCCTATGGCGCCCGCATCACCTACGACATCCCGCTCAACCCGGACCGCGCGGCGGGCGCCAAGGCCGTGGCCTCGCTGCCGCCCCACGTCGTCGCGCGCGCCCTGCCCCCCGACGCATACATCCACACCAAGGGAATATCATGAACACCGACAGCCTTTTCATTGAAGCCCCGCTGTACGAGGAGACGCTGCCCGGCGGCGGCCACGCGTCTTTCATCCTCAAGCGCGGCCAGGTACTGCGCATCACCGACCTCGAGGGCGGCGCCAACGTCGGCATGATGTTGCTCAATGCCTGCCAGCCCAGCGAGCGCCTGAATCTGCCCGACACCCTCAAGGGCCAACACACCTTCCGGCTGACCGAAGGACATTGCCTGTATTCGGACATGGGACGCGTGCTGGCCGCCATCGTATCGGACAGCTGCGGCTGGCACGACAGCATAGGCGGCGTGCTGGACGCCGGCGAAGTGCAGGCCAAGTACGGTTCCGGCCGCTACCAGGAACTGCGCAACGGCTTCTTCCGCAACGGCCACGACAACCTGCTGGTCGAGATGGGCAAGTGGAACCTGGATCTCGAAGACCTGTTGATGGTCGTCAACCTGTTCAGCAAGGTCACCGCCGATGAGCACGGCATCCTGCGCTACGTCAGCGGCAATTCCCAGGCCGGCGACCATGTCGCGCTCTATGCGCCGATGGACACGCTGGTGGTCCTGACGGCGTTGCAGCACCCGATGGACCCGAATCCGCGCTATGCGCCCCGGCGGGTCCGGATGGCCTGGGGCCAGGCCCGCACCGCAAGCATCGCCGACGCCTGCCGCGCATCGCGCCCGGAAAACGCCCGGGCTTTCCACAATACCGAACGCCTCTACCTCTGAGGAGCCCCGCCATGTCATTGACCGCCAGCCAACTCACGCCCGAGACCGCCCTGTTTCGCCACGTCATTCCCGCCGGCGAACCCTACCTCTTCGAGGTGAAGGCCGGGCAGACCTTGCGCCTGCTCGACCTGGAAGGCAACCAGGCCGTGGATACGCTGTTCTACAGCGCCGCCAACCCGCGCGAGCGCTACGACCCGCAACGCACGCTGCGCCGCCAGGACAAGATCTACCTGACCACCGGCAGCGTGCTCTATTCCAATCTGGGCAATCCGCTGCTGACCATCGTGGCCGACACCTGCGGCCGCCATGACACGCTGGGCGGCGCCTGCGCCCAGGAAAGCAACACTGTGCGCTACGCGCTGGGCAAGCGCCACATGCACAGCTGCCGCGACAACTTCCTGCGCGCCTGCCTGCACGACGGTCGGCTGGACAAGCGCGATATCGGCGCCAACATCAACTTCTTCATGAACGTCCCGGTCACTCCCGAGGGCGGGCTGACCTTCGAGGATGGCCTCTCGGGTCCGGGCAAGTATGTCGAGCTGAAAGCCGCCATGGACGTCATCGTGCTGATTTCCAACTGCCCGCAGCTGAACAACCCCTGCAACGGCTGGAACCCGACGCCCGCCGAAGTGCTGGTCTGGGACTGACGGACGCGGCGCCGTCGAGCGCCGCCGAACATCGCTCTTCCCTGTCGAGAGTAGAGGCCGCGCTCGCGCGCCTCGCTCTCCCGCCCCGGACGACCGGGGCGCGCTATGTCATCGCGGGACGGCCCGCCACTCGAGACCGATCGAATGTTCAAGAAACTCCTGATTGCCAATCGCGGCGCCATCGCCTGCCGTATCGAGCGCACGCTGCGCGCGATGGGCGTGCAGAGCATCGCCGTCTATTCCGACGCCGACGCGGGCAGCCTGCACGTGGCCCAGGCCGACAAGGCGTACTGCCTTGGTGATGGCGCCGCGAACAATACCTACCTCGCGACGGACAAACTGCTCGACGCCGCGCGCGACGCCGGCGCCGACGCGATCCATCCCGGCTACGGCTTCCTGTCGGAGAATGCCGCCTTCGCGCAGGCCTGCATGGCCGCCGGCATCGCCTTCGTCGGGCCCACGCCCGAGCAGCTGCGGGTTTTCGGCCTGAAGCACACCGCGCGGGCACTGGCCCGTGAGCAGGGCGTGCCGATGCTCGAAGGCACCGACTTGCTGGACAGCCCCGCAACCGCCCTGGCCGCGGCCGAACAGGTCGGCTATCCGGTGATGCTCAAGAGCACCGCTGGCGGCGGTGGCATCGGCATGCGGGTGTGCCGGTCACCGCAGGAGCTGCAGGACGCCTTCGCTGTCGTGCAGCGCCTGGGGCAGAGCAACTTCAGCAATGCGGGCGTCTTCATCGAGCGCTACATCGAACGCGCCCGCCATCTGGAAGTGCAGGTATTCGGCGACGGCCGGGGCGGCGTGCTGACCCTGGGCGTGCGCGACTGCTCGGTGCAGCGACGCAACCAGAAGGTCATAGAGGAAACCCCCGCGCCCAACCTGCCCGATGCCATCGCCAGCGCGCTCTGCGAGGCGGCCGTGACGCTGGCGCGCGCGGTGCGCTATCGCAGCGCCGGCACGGTGGAGTTCGTCTATGACAGCGATGCGCAACGCTTCTATTTCCTGGAGGTCAACACCCGGCTGCAGGTCGAGCACGGCGTCACCGAGCAGGTCTGGGGCGTGGACCTCGTGCGCTGGATGATCGAACTCGCCGCCGGCACGCTGCCCCCGCTGGAGCAACTCGCGCAGGGGCTGCGGCCCCAGGGACACGCCATCCAGGCGCGGCTGTACGCCGAAGACCCCGGACGCGATTTCCAGCCCAGTCCGGGCCTGCTGAGCGAGGTGGCCTTCCCCGCCGCCGACGGTCGCGCGCTGCGGATCGACACCTGGGTGGAAGCCGGCTGCGAAATCCCGCCTTACTTCGACCCCATGATCGCCAAGGTGATCGCCTGCGCGCCCACCCGCGACGCGGCGCGCGACGCGTTGGACGCGGCCCTGGCGCAGACCCGTCTCTACGGCGTGGAGACCAATCGCGACTATCTGCGCCAGATCCTGGCGGATGCGCCCTTTTCCAGCGGATCGCCCTGGACGCGGTGCCTGGAAACGCTGGCCTACCGCAGCACGGCGCTCGACGTGCTGTCCTCGGGCACGCTGACCACGGTGCAGGACTGGCCAGGCCGCCAGGGCTACTGGGCCGTGGGCGTGCCGCCTTCCGGCCCCATGGACGACCGCGCGCTGCGCCTGGGCAACCGGCTGCTGGGTAACGCCGAAGGCGCGGCCGGGCTCGAGATCACGATGTCGGGACCGCGACTGCGTTTTCGCGCGCCCGCGGTGGTGGCGGTCACCGGCGCGCGGTTGCCGGTCCTGCTCGATGGCGCCGAGCAGCCCATGGACACGGCCTTGTTCGTGCCCGCTGGCGCGACGCTCACGCTTGGCGCTATCCAGGGCGCGGGCGTCCGAAGCTACCTCGCCCTGCGCGGCGGCCTGCAATTGCCGGATTACCTGGGCAGCAAGAGCACCTTCACCCTGGGCCAGTTCGGCGGTCACGGCGGCCGGGCGCTGCGGGCCGGCGATGTCCTGCACCTGCCGACGCTCGACGACGCCTCGGCCGGCGCCAGCTTGCCGCCGACGTTGCTCGCCCCCCTGCCCCCCGTGCGCCGGATCCGCGTGATCTACGGCCCCCACGGCGCTCCCGAGTATTTCACCGCCGGGTACATCGAGACTTTCTTCGCCGCCCAATGGGAGGTGCACTTCAACTCCAGCCGCACGGGCGTCCGGCTGATCGGTCCCAGGCCCGAATGGGCCCGCGACAGCGGCGGGGAAGCGGGCCTGCATCCTTCCAACATCCACGACAACCCGTATGCCGTGGGGGCCGTGGATTTCACGGGAGACATGCCGGTGATCCTGGGACCCGATGGTCCGAGCCTGGGCGGTTTTGTGTGCCCGGTGACGGTCATCGAGGCGGACCTGTGGCAGCTCGGCCAGCTCAAGGCGGGCGACCGCGTGCAGTTCATTGCGGTGGATCTGCCCACGGCCCGCCGCCTGGCCGATGCGCGCGACCAGGAAAGCGCGACGCTGACCCCGGACCAACAGGACTGGCAAGCCACGGCCCCTGCCTCGCCGATCGTGCTCGACACGGGCGCCGGCGACCAGCGCCTGGTGGCCCGCCTGTCGGGCGACACCCATCTGCTGCTCGAAGTGGGCGCGCCCGAACTGGACCTCGTCACGCGCTTCCGGGCGCACGCCCTCATGCAGGCCCTGCAGGCGCAGGATATCGATGGCATCGTCGACCTGACGCCCGGCATCCGCTCGCTGCAGGTCCACTATTGCCCGCGCAAGCTGCCGCTGCCGGTGTTGCTGCAGGACATCGCGGCGCAATGGGCGCGCGTCAGCGCCGCCCGCGACCTGAGCGTGCCCTCCCGCATCGTGCACCTGCCGCTGTCCTGGGACGATCCGGCCTGCCAGCTCGCCATCGACAAATACATGACCACCGTGCGCAAGGATGCCCCATGGTGCCCGAGCAACCTTGAATTCATCCGTCGCATCAACGACCTGCCCGACATCGACGCGGTCCGCCAGACGGTCTTCGACGCCAGCTACCTGGTGATGGGCCTGGGCGACGTCTATCTCGGCGCGCCCGTGGCCACGCCGCTGGATCCGCGACATCGCCTGGTCACCACCAAATACAACCCCGCTCGCACCTGGACAGCCGAAAACTCGGTGGGCATCGGCGGCGCGTATCTCTGCGTCTACGGCATGGAAGGACCCGGCGGCTACCAGTTCGTCGGCCGCACGCTGCAGATGTGGAACCGCTACCGGACCGTGCCCGCCTTCGACGGCCAGCCCTGGCTGCTGCGCTTCTTCGACCAGCTGCGCTTCTATCCGGTCAGCGCCGAGGAGCTGGCGCGGATCCGGCGAGACTTTCCGCTGGGACGGTTCCCCTTGCGGATCGAGCCGGCGGAACTGCACCTGGCCCAATACCAGGACTTCCTGCGCCGCGAGGCCGAGGACATCGCGGCCTTCAAATCACACCAGGCCGCGGCCTTCGACGCGGAGCGTCAGCGCTGGATCGACACCGGACAGGCGCACTTCGAAAGCGACGACACGGCGGCAGGCACCCCCCAGGCCGAAGCGCCGCTGCCCGAAGGCTGCCACGGCGTGGAAAGCGATATCACCGGCAACCTGTGGCAGGTGCGGGTACAGGTCGGTCAGCAAGTACAGGCTGGCCAGGAACTCGTCGTCCTGGAATCGATGAAAATGGAAATCACCGTGAATGCGCCACAGGCCGGCGTCGTGCGCGAAGTGCGCGCGCAACCCGGCGCCTCGGTGCGCGCGGGCCAGTGCGTCGTGGTCATCGAAGCCAATCGAGGAGATTCGACTCGGTAAACATCACGCCCCTCAACAAAACCAGGGACCTTGGTACCGTCCAGGCACATGACGGTACCCATCCTGGTCATTCAAGGTCCAGCTTTGTGATGCCGCCGACCATACCGGCGGTTCCTCGGGGTTTGCCGAGGCGGCTTGAGATGCCGTGGAACGCCAACGGGCTGTCAGGGGTGGATTTGCATGCGTATTCCGGACGGCATGGAACCCGTCCGGCAGGATCAGCTCGATGCCCGGCGGCCAGCTCCGTCACGCCCGAATGAAATCGACCAAGGCCCGCAGCGCCGCAGGCAGGTGCCGCCGCCCCGAGTAGTAGAGAAAGAACCGGCCAGGCGGCGCAACATAGTCCCGCAGCAGCGCCACCAGCCGGCCCGCGGCCAGATCCTCGCGGACCATGGCCTCATAGACGTAGGCCACGCCTGCGCCGTCGCACGCGGCCTGGATCATCGGCACGTCGTCGTCGAACACCAAAGGGCCGTTGACCTCGATGGCCAGCGGCTCGCCCTTCACCTGGAACTCCCAGGCATAGCGGTGGCCGCTGGGAAAACGGCGACCAATGCAGGCATGGCCGGGCAGCTCGCGCGGCGTCCGTGGCGTGCCGCGCAAGACGAGATAGGACGGCGCGGCCACGCATGCAAAGCGCTGCGGCGGCCCGACAGGCGTCGCCACCATGCCTCCGGCCAGACTCTCGCCGTAGCGAATGCCGGCATCGAAGCCATCCCCCACGATGTCGGCCAGGCCGTCATCGGTCACGACATCCACCTGCACACGCGGGTATTTCGCCACGAATCCCGCCAGCATCGGCGCCAGCACCAGCCGCGCCGCCGGGCGCGGCACATTCAGGCGCAGCGTGCCGGTTGGCTCGGCCTGCAAGGCGGTCATGTCCTCCAGCGCGTCAGCGACTTCCCGCAAGGCGGGATCGAGTCGATCCAGCAAACGCTGGCCCGCCTCGGTCGGTGTCACGCTGCGCGTGGTGCGGTGTAGAAGGCGCACGCCCAGCCGCTCTTCCAGACCGCGCATGGCGTGGCTCAAGGCCGAGGCGGACACGCCGCGCTCGGCCGCCGCCTTGCGGAAGCTGCGATGCCGCGCGAACGCATCGCCAGCCTGCCGAACGACGACTGGCGCAAGACCCGCAGCCCGGACTTCCAGGAGCCACGCCTGAGCGCGAATCTTGCCCTGGTCGAAGCCTTGCGCCGCATTGGGGAGCGCCACGGACTGACGCCGGCAGCGGTGGCGATCGCCTGGGCGCTGCGGCAACCCGCCGTGACCGGCGCCATCGTCGGCGCGCGACGGGCTGAGCAGGTCGATGGGCTGCTGGGCGCGGCGCAATTGTGGTTGAGTGCGGATGAGCTGGCGGAGATCGCGCCCTTGCTGCCTGAGGGTATGGGTACTAATGTGCCGGAGGCGGGGGCTTCGTGAGCGGGGGTCCCTCTCTGCGCGCACGATGACTATGCGTTCGCTCCGTTGCTGCCTTGGGCAGGCGGCAGCGGGGCTTCTGCAGACGGCGGGCATTCAGCCTATACCGTCGATAAGCCGTTCGGCTTCGCTGGCAATGTCGCCCCTCTTCAACTTCGCCAACCGAGTGACGTGCGAAGGTGCAGTCAGGTCTGGATCATCAACGGCAGGGGCTCAATCGAGTCCCCGGGATCCATCGCCACGGCCACCGCCAGCCGCTTGCGCAGGCCGGCGATGGTTATCGATAGTTTTCGAAGTCGCAATTCCTTCGAATCAAGGGCTTACGAAGACATCTCGATACTTGGCGATAGTCCTTGAAGGACCTCAATTCACTCCCACTCAATCGTCGCAGGCGGCTTGCTCGACACGTCATACACCACCCGGTTAATCCCGCGGACCTCATTAATAATCCGCGAAGAAACCCGAGCCAGCAACGGATGCGGCAGCGGCGCCCAGTCGGCCGTCATGAAGTCAAACGTCTGCACCGCGCGCAGCGCGACGACATACTCATACGTCCGCCCATCACCCATCACCCCCACCGACTTCACCGGCAGGAACACGGCAAACGCCTGCGAGGTCAGCTCGTACCAGGTCAGGCCGCTGGCCTCGTCCTTGGTATTGCGCAGCTCTTCGATGAAGATCGCATCGGCGCGGCGCAGCAGTTCGGCGTACTCGTGCTTGACCTCGCCCAGGATCCGCACGCCCAGGCCAGGACCCGGGAACGGATGACGGTAGACCATCTGCGGCGGCAGGCCCAGGGCCACGCCCAGTTCGCGGACTTCGTCCTTGAACAGTTCGCGCAGCGGCTCCAGCAGCTTCAGGTTCAGCGTGTCGGGCAGGCCGCCGACGTTGTGGTGCGACTTGATCGAAGTGGCCTTGCCGGTCTTGGCGCCGGCCGATTCGATGACGTCGGGGTAGATGGTGCCCTGGGCCAGCCACTTGGCGCTCTTCTGCTTGCCGGCCTGGTCCTGGAACACTTCCACGAATTCGCGGCCGATGATCTTGCGCTTGGCTTCGGGATCGGCCACGCCGGACAGCTTGCCCATGAACTGGGCGGTCGCGTCGATGTGGATGATCTTGACGCCCATGTTCTCGGCGAAGGTCTGCATGACCTGCTTGCCTTCGTCCAGGCGCAGCAGGCCGTGGTCGACGAAAACGCAGGTGAGCTTGTCACCGATGGCCTTGTGGATCAGGGCCGCGGCCACCGAGGAATCCACGCCGCCGGACAGGCCCAGGATGACTTCGTCGTCGCCGACCTGCTCGCGGATGCGGGCCACGGCTTCGGCCACGTAGTCGGGCATGTTCCAGTCGCCCTGGCAACCGCAGATCTCGTTGACGAAGCGCGACAGCATGGCCTTGCCCTGCACGGTGTGCGTGACTTCGGGGTGGAACTGCACGGCGTAGAACTTGCGGTCTTCGTCGGCCATGCCGGCGATCGGGCAGGACGGCGTGGACGCCATCAGCTTGAAGCCCGGCGGCAGCGCGGTGACCTTGTCGCCGTGGCTCATCCAGACCTTGAGCATGCCGTGGCCTTCGTCCGTCGTGAAGTCGGCCAGGCCGTCGAGCAGCTTGGTGTGGCCGTGCGCGCGGACTTCGGCGTAGCCGAATTCACGGTGGTCGGAGAAGCTGACGACACCGCCCAGCTGCTGCGCCATGGACTGCATGCCGTAGCAGATGCCCAGCACCGGCACGCCCAGCTCGAACACGGCGTGCGGCACGCGCATGGAGCCTTCTTCGTAGGCCGAGGCGTGGCTGCCGGACAGGATGATGCCCTTCAGGCCCTGGGCCAGCTGCTCGCGCACGAAGGCGTCGTCGACGTCGCCCGGGTGCACTTCGGAATAGACGCCGGCTTCGCGGACGCGACGGGCGATCAGTTGGGTGACTTGCGAACCGTAGTCCAGGATGAGGATGCGCTGGTGCATGAGACTCTACCTATTGGAAATAAAACCGCACCGGCAGAACCGCTGACTGATTTTGCGATTCTGCCGGTGCGTGATGCCTGACATTGTAGTTGACTGTGTGGATCAGTCGGCGCGGTAGTTGGGCGCTTCCTTGGTGATCTGCACGTCGTGCACATGCGACTCGCGCACGCCCGCGGAGGTGATCTCCACGAATTCGGTCTTGGTGCGCATGTCGTCGATGGTGGCGCAGCCGCAGTAGCCCATCGAGGCGCGGATGCCGCCGACCAGTTGGTAAATGATGGCCAGCACGCTGCCCTTGTAGGGGACGCGGCCTTCGATGCCTTCGGGGACCAGCTTGTCGGCGTTGTTGGCCGGGTCCTGGAAGTATCGGTCGGCCGAGCCTTCCGTCATGGCGCCCAGGCTGCCCATGCCGCGGTACGACTTGTACGAACGGCCCTGGAACAGCACGACTTCGCCGGGGGACTCTTCCGTGCCGGCGAACATGCCGCCCATCATGCAGGCGGAGGCGCCGGCGGCGATGGCCTTGGCCACGTCGCCCGAGTAGCGGATGCCGCCGTCGGCGATGAGCGGCACGCCCGTGCCTTCCAACGCCTTGGCCACGTCGGAGATCGCGGTGATCTGCGGCACGCCCACGCCCGCGACGATGCGGGTGGTGCAGATGGAGCCGGGGCCGATGCCGACCTTGACGCCGTCGGCGCCGTACTCGACCAGCGCGCGCGCGGCGGCGGCGGTGGCGATGTTGCCGCCAATGACTTCAACCTTGGGGAAATTCTGCTTGACCCAGCGCACGCCTTCCAGCACGCCACGGGAGTGGCCGTGCGCGGTGTCGACGATCAGCACGTCGACGCCCGCGGCGACCAGCTTCTCGACGCGCTCTTCGGTGCCGGCGCCCACGCCCACCGCCGCGCCCACGCGCAGCTGGCCCAGGGCGTCCTTGTTGGCGACCGGATGCTCGGTGTTCTTGACGATGTCCTTGACCGTGGCCAGGCCGCGCAGCTCGAAGCCGTCGTTGACGATCAGCACGCGCTCCAGGCGATGCTTGTGCATCAGGGCCTGGGCTTCGTCCAGCGTCGCGCCTTCCTTCATCGTGACCAGGCGATCCTGCGGGGTCATGATGTTGCGCAGCGGCTGGTCGAGGTTCTCTTCGAAGCGCAGGTCGCGGTTGGTGACGATACCGACCAGCTTGCCGCCTTCGACCACCGGCAGGCCGGAGATGCCGTGCTGGCGCTGCAGCGCGATGGCGTCGCGCACCTTCATCAGGGGAGTGACCGTGACCGGATCGATCACGATGCCGAACTCGTGACGCTTGACGCGGGCCACTTCACGGGCCTGGGCGTCGGCGGACAGGTTCTTGTGGATGATCCCGATGCCACCCTCTTGCGCCATGGCGATGGCCAGGCGCGACTCCGTCACGGTGTCCATGGCGGCGGACACAAGCGGGATGTTCAGGGTGATGTTGCGAGACAGGCGCGTGGCCAGGGAAGTGTCGCGAGGCAGGACCTCGGAATACGCAGGCACCAGCAACACATCGTCGAAGGTGAGCGCTTTTTGTACGAGACGCATGGGTAACTCCGGGCGCAAAGCAAGATTATACGCCGAGCAGGCTTTTTTTCTAGGTGTTCTCCCTAGGAAAATTTTGGGGAACTTTGTGAATCAAGCACTTAGCGACTGCAAGAAGCGGCTGGGCATGCGCTGCCCGGCTCTCCGCTCTGGCACATGCTTGCCGGCATCCCCGTCTGACGATGCGGACTTGGAGCAGTCTTCGGCCCGCATCATCGTCTTGACGACGACGCACGCCAACGCGTTCATCTCATATTTTTATCCGGGCAATATTGACAGCTGGTTTTACCCGGAACATAATCAGACAAGCTCCAGATCCATATCCATCCCTGACGCACCGCTCATGGCCCAGCTCACTGATACCCACACCGCCTTCGCCGGCCACCACATCCTCGCCTCCGGCTCCCTGGCCGACGTAGCGCTCGCCGTCAAGCACGCCCCGCCCTCTTCGCCGTCCGCCCCCGTGCTGATCTTCAACGACAGGACCGGCCACCAGGTCGACCTGAACCTGAGCGGCACCGACGAGGAAGTCGTCGCGCGCCACGCGCCGCCGCCCCCAGTTGTCGCCGATACCCCAGAGTCGGACGACGCCACACCCGAAGCCCCGCGCGGCCGCGGTCGCCCCAAGCTGGGCGTGGTGCCGCGCGAAGTGACGCTGCTGCCGCGCCACTGGGACTGGCTGGCCGCGCAGCCCGGCGGCGCGTCGGTGGCGCTGCGCAAGCTGGTCGAACAGGCGCGCCGCGACAATGAAGTCCGCGACCGCAAGCGCGAACGGCAGGAAGCCGCCTATCTCTTCATGTGCAGCCTGGCCGGCAACCTGCCCGGATTCGAGGAGGCCACGCGCGCGCTGTATGCCGACGATCGCAAGCGCTACGCGGAGCAGGTCGCGTCCTGGCCCGAGGATGTCCGCAACTATGCCTTGCGGCTGGCGTGGGAAACGGACGGCGGCGAGGCTTGAGGCGCGGGTGCGCCAGCGCCTGCTACGCTATGCTCATCGCCCCCTCCCCACGAGACGCTCCATGTCCGATCCTGCCGCCCGCAACCTGCTGCTCTATGACGGCGACTGCCCCTTCTGCTCGAACTATGTGCAGCTGATGCAGCTGCGCAAGACCATCGGCCCGCTGGACGTGCTGAACATGCGCGAGCATCCCGACCTGGCGGCGCATTTCCGCGCGCGGGGCTATGACCTGAACGAAGGCATGCTGCTGCAATGGGACAGCAAGATCTACTGGGGCGCCGACTGCGTCAACCGGCTGGCCCTGCTCAGCACCGGTAGCGACCTGTTCAACCAGATCAACGCCGCCATCTTCCGCAAGCCCTGCCTGTCCAAAGCGCTGTATCCCTTCATGCGCGCCGGCCGCAATCTGGGGCTGACGCTGATGGGCAAGGGCAAGATGCAGTATTGATTCCCGCCTGGCGCGCCAGATTCCCACTCGATGCGCGCCAGCCTTTCACTCCTCCCACTCAACCCACCCTCCAATATGATTTCCGTCAGAAGACTGCTGCCCGCTGAATGGGCCCTGGCTTTTCCGCTCATCGCGCAACTGCGCAACCTGGACGAGGCGGAATTCCTGCGCCGCGCCCGCCGTCAGGCGCATGGCGGCTACGAGCTGGTCGGCGCCTACCTGAACGACGCGCTGGTCGGCGTCATGGGCATGCGACCGGTGCACACCCTGGCCCGTGGCCCGCACCTGCACGTGGACGATCTGGTGGTGGACGCGGCCGTGCGAGGCAGCGGCGCGGGACATGCGCTGATGGCCTACGCCGAGGCGGACGCGCGAGCCCGCGAGATGAGCGCGGTGTTCCTGGACGCACGGCCCGACGCCATTCCTTTCTATGAAAAGGAAAACTACGTGCGGCATCCTGCGCCTTCGATGAAGAAGTCGCTGGCGCCCTGACGCGGCCCTGCCTGGCGACAGCCGCGCCCTCCGGCGCGCCTTCACGACGGACGCGAACCAAGCGCCGCCATGGCCTTGCCCAAGGCCTGCGGCGCATACCCATCCCAGGGACGATTGCCGATATCCAATCGCTCCCGCGCGTCCGCGATGGTCCAGTGCGCGCCGCCGCGCACCTGCTCCAGTTCGTCCCAGCTGATCGGCACCGAGATCGGCAGGCCCGGCCGCGCCCGCGCCGACCAGGGCGCCACGGTCGTCGCGCCAAAGCCGTTGCGCAGGTAGTCCGCGTAGATCCTGCCCACCCGGTTGCGCGGACCGCTCTTGGCCACGAACAACTGCGGCCAGGCCTGCGCCAGATGCCGCACCAGGGCCGCTGAAAAATCCTTCGTGGTTTCCCAGCCATGCTGCCTGCGCAGCGGCACCAGCACATGCAGGCCCTTGCCGCCGCTGGTCTTGAGCCACGCGTCCAGCCCGATCTCGCTCAACAACGCGCGCAGCACCCGGGCCGCCTGCCTGACGCTCTCCCAGGGCACGCCCTCGCCCGGGTCCAGGTCGAACACGATGCGGTCCGGCTTGTCGATGGCCGTCTTCACGGCGTTCCAGGTGTGGAATTCGATGGCATTCATCTGGACCGCCGCCAGCACCGCCCTCGGCGTCGGCAGCTCCAGCAAGGGCGGATGCCCCGGATACAGGGACTCCGGCAACAGACGCGCGCCGGGCATCGCGGCATCCATGTGGCGCTGGAAAAACAGGTCCCCCCCGATGCCCGACGGCGCGCGCACCAGCGAGACCGGCCGCCCCTTCAGATAGGGCCTCATCAACGGAGCAGCCTGCGTGTAGTAGCGCGCGAGGTCGCCCTTGGTCAGGCCGCTCGCGGGATCGATGACGCGCTCCGCGTGCGTCAGCCGGCCCGGCCCGCCGGCATGGGGCTTGCCGTCTTCCCGTCGTGTTTGTCGCCCTCGCTCGCCCGGCATCCGGCCTCCCTTTCCATGGCGCGCGCTCGATCCAGGGCGGCGCCGAACCGCCGTCAGGAACATGAGCGCGGCAAACAGACAACACGTCGCCCCGCGCCTAGCTGGCGGGCACTTCCCGCGCGATGGGTTGCGGCGCGCGCGGCGGCGGCCGCAAGCCTTCGGGCAAGCGGCGCAGCAGCTCATCCAGCGGCACCGCGCGTCCGTACAGCCAGCCCTGCGCCTTGGCGACGCCATGCGTGGACACCGCCATCGCCTGCTCGATGGTTTCGACGCCCTCGGCGATGACGTCCAGGTCCAGCGACCGGGCCAATTCGACGATCTGGATCGCCACCGTCCGGCGCGGCCCCTTGTCCGCGATGCCTTGCGTGAAGAGCTTGTCCAGCTTCAGGTAGTCCAGCGAAAAGGACGCCAGATAGGCCAGGCTCGAATAGCCGGTGCCGAAATCGTCGATCGCGATCCGCACGCCCAGCGCGCGCAATTCCTCGATGCGCTCCTTGGCGTTCTGCTCCAGCAGGCCACGCTCGGTCAGCTCGATGAACACCAGCTTCGGGTCGCGGCCCGTCACTTCCAGCAGGCGCTGGGTCAGGGCGCGCCCCTTGCCCGAGCACAGCTCGCTGGGCGCCAGGTTCAGCGACACATAGAAATCCGGCGCCTGCGCGGCGATGACCGGGATGTCCTGGCGGGCCAGGTCGAACACCATCGTGGCGACGTCCCCGGACAGGCCGAAGCGTTCGGCGGCGGGAATGAAGATGTCCGGGCCGATCGCCTCGGCGCCCAATGGCCGGCGCCAGCGCAACAAGGCCTCGGCGCCCACCCAGGCGCCGCTGCGCAGGTCCACGATGGGTTGGTAGGCCAGATAGAAATCCCGGTTTTGGATGGCGCGCTGCAACTGCGTGCGCAGATCCAGCGCGCGCCGCGACTGCCAGAAGATCACCGTGAACACCAGCAGCCCGGCCAGCGCGCCCGTGACGCCTACGATCCATCGGGTCAGCGCCATGTCGTGCAGATAGGCATGCTTGGGCAGGGTCGCCATGGCGAAGAAAGAGAACTTCGACGACGGCGTCAGCGCGACGACGGCGCCGGCGCGCTCCTCGGTCACGGGCACGCGATCTTCCAGGCCTTCCATCCAGGCGGGGTCGACGTTGCCGCTGCCCAGGAATTGCGCCGCCGTGCCCGGATACGCCAGCCCCAGCGTCATGTGCGGGGCCAGCAGCTCCGCCGCGCCCAGGAAGTCGCCGCGATTCAGGAAAATGGCATAGCCGCCATCGGCCAGCGCGCTGTAGTGCAGATTGGGCGCGGCCGGCAGCACCACGTCGCTCCAGACCTTGACACCGCGCACGGACACGAAATCGGGCTGGCCGATATCCACCTTGTCCATGCTATGGCCCAGCGAGGAACAGGCCACGCGCGATCCGTCCAGCACCGCGATGGCGCGCAGCAGCGGCGACTGCAGCACCAGCTTGCCCATCTCGGCACGGGCGAAGGACGCGCACGGCGGACTGTTGCCCATGTCGCCGAGCGTCCGGCTGACCTCCCACAGCTGGGTCAGCACGTCGTCGGCGCGCTTGAGCACGGCCTTGGACACGGTCTGGGCCTGATTCTTGGCCCGTTCAAACGCAAAATAGTCCAGCAGCGCGATCCCCATGAATGTGGGAACCACCGCAGCGACCAGCATTGCGCAAACCAAAACAAGTGTCGTCGCGAGCTTGCTCATTCGAACCGCCCCCCATCTCACGCCTTGTTGATGGTGATCAGAAGCACTGCGAATGTTGCAGGCCAAAATAATACCGCGCAGTAGCCCGGCATGGTGTTCAAAATCGCGTAAATGCTCGCAAACCGGTCGGAAAACTGGCGCTTTTGAAGAAAAATGACGAATCCTCACCGCAGCGCCGCCTCCGCCGGACGGCTTCCCTCCATCCGGCGCGCCTTGCTGCTGCTCGGCATCGCCTGTACGGCGCCGACGATTTTCGTGGCGGCGGGCGCCGCCTACGAAGACTTCCTGCTGCGCAAGGAACGGGTATACGAGGCCGCGCTGGCTTCCGCCCGCAGTCTGGCGGGCGAGCTGGAACGGGAGCTGCGCGGCGTGGAAACCGGCCTGCGCATCCTGGCCACCGAGGACGAACTCCAACGCGGCGCGCTGCCGGCCTTCCATCGGCGGCTGGGCGACGCGCTGCGCCTGCAGAACGTGGACGGCTACATGCTGCTGGACCCGCAGGGCGTGCCGCTAGCCGACAGCGGCATGCCCAATCCCGGGCCGGCGATCCGCAGCGCCCTGTCCGACGCGGCGCTGGCCAAGATGGGACGCGGCCGCGACATCGTCATGGCCGGCCTGTTCAGCACCGCCCTGCATAATGAGCCGATGCTGGCCATCGGCATACCCGTAGAGATCAGTGGCGAAGTGCGCTATGGCCTGTACGCGCAGGTCCGGCCGCAACGCATCGGCCAGGCGCTGCGCCGGCAGGCCATGCCGGATGGCTGGGTAGCGGCGGCGCTGGACGACGACGGGCTGATCGTGGGCCGCACGCGCGAGGAAATGCGCTACGTCGGCCAGCACGCGGTGCCATCGCTGGCCGCCGCCGCCGCGCGCGAACGCGAAGGCACGCTGCGCAGCGAAACCAAGGAAGGCATCCCGGTGCTGACCGCCTTCAGCCGCAGCAGCGACGGACGCTGGACCGTGGCGGTCGGCGCGCCCCTGTCCGCCCTGACGGCGGACCTGTGGCGCTCACTGATCTGGGGCGCCTGCGCCGGGCTGGCCATCATCGCCGCCGGCATCTGGGCGGCCTACCGCCTGGCGACCCGGATCGAGCATGCCGTGGCGGCGCTGGTCCCGCCGGCGATCGCGCTGGGACGCGGCGAGGCCATCGACGTGCCCGAAAGCCGCTACAGCGAGACCGCCATGCTGGGCCGGTCCCTGCTGCACACGTCCCGCATGCTGTCCCAGGCCCGCCGGCAGGCGTACCACGATCCCCTGACCTCGCTGAGCAACCGCCTGCTCTTTTGCGAACTGGCGGCCCGCGCGCTGGCCGCGGGCGAGCGCAGCGCCCGGCCCGCCGCGCTGCTGGCGCTGGACCTGGATCACTTCAAGGCGGTGAACGACACGCAGGGGCACGGCTCGGGCGATCTGGTGCTGAAGATCGCGGCGGAACGCATGAGCGCCACCTTGCGCGCCACCGACATCGTGGCGCGCTTCGGCGGCGACGAGTTCGTCGTGCTGCTCGATGGCGCCGACGTGGATACGGCGCGGGATGTGGCGCGCAAGCTCAACCAGGCGCTGGCCGAACCCTATCCCGGCATCCTCTCATCCGTCACGGCCTCGATCGGCATCGCCTGCTTTCCGCGGGACGGCAGGCATCTGGAAGCGCTGCTCGCGCAGGCCGACGGCGCGCTGTACGCGGCCAAGGCCGCCGGGCGCAACCGCTACGAAATGGCCTCGTCCTCGAGCGCGACAAATCCGACACTAGGCGCCAGAGCGGTCCGGGAGCCCGCCGCCCTGTCATAGGCCCGGAGCGCTGGACCGGGCGCCAGCAGCGGACACCGGCGCTAGTTCAGACGCTCGAAGCGCCACTCGCCCATGAGCAAGCCCGCAGTGCCGCTGATGCGATAGTCATAGTGCTTGCCTGGTTCGACCCGCAGCTCGTGATACTCGACGGGTTCGGACACGTTGAAGTACTGGATTCCGATCTTGCGCATGCCGGCAGGCACGCGCAGCACCGCCACCCGGTTGGCATCGACATTGACCACATGTCTGCCATCCAGATAAATGAGCACATTGACGGCCGCCCCGGAAACGCCCGCGTCGCGCGCGATTCGGATCTCGCCCTTGTCCGGCGCGGACTGCAACAGCGACGGATCCAGAAAGGCCGACGCAGGCGCCCTGGGCCCGGTCTCGACATCGACTGGCACGGTCATGCAGCCCGCCAGCGAGGCGCAGATCAACAGGGCAGAGCAATATCTGATCATCAACTTCCACTCTCCTTACGGCAGTTCGCGCGGCAGGCGCATTGTGCCCGATCCCGAGGCGCGGCCCGCCTGCCACAGGCCGGATCAACGCCCCTGGCCGGCCAAAGAATGCACGCAGTCGCGCACGCCTCGGCGTGGCAGGCGCCCCCATCTCGCTGATAAATAACTGAAAGTAATGAGTTTCCAAGGGAAAACCCCAGAAAGGGAATTTACTTATGCCCTTTAATTATTTGCCGGACGCATACTGCAAGCGTAAGAATTCGTCCTTAGCATAAGTCAAGCCAGATGGAACTGCGTCAACTCGAGGCCTTCGCGGCCGTCATGTCCACCGGCAGCGTCACCGCCGCCGGTCGCCTGCTGGGCCGATCGCAGCCCGCGATCAGCCGGCTGCTGCAAGAGCTGGAAGCCGAGATCGGCTACGCCCTGTTCTCCCGCAGCGGTCCGCGCGTGACCCCCACCGAGCAAGGATTCCTGCTGTACGAGGACGTGGAGCGGGCGCTGGCCGGCATGCGGCAGATCCGCGAGCGCGCCGGCGAGATCGCGCGCGGCCAGGCCCAGCCCCTCTTGATCGCCGCCACGCCGGCGCTGGCCGCCGGCCTGGTGCCCGCCGCCTTGCAGCGCATGCAGGCAGGCGCGGACGCCGCCCGCCTCGTCGCCGATCAAGCCGCCCCCCCAGACCCGCACCCAGCCGCCCCTGTCGGCCCAGGCCGCATCCAGCTGCGCAGCGCCTCGCCCGAGCGCGTGGTGCACGCGGTGCTGACCGGCGCCGCCCAGCTGGGCGTGACCAGCCTGCCGCTGGAGCATCGCGGCCTGACGGTGCACTGGATCGGTCAGGCCGCCTGCGTGGTCGCCTTGCCGGAAAACGATCCGCTGGCCGCGCACGACGTGGTGCCGGTGTCGGCGCTGGCCGGCCGCCGGCTCATCACCATGGCCAACCCCTACCGCCTGCGCCGCCGCCTGGACGCCGCGCTGGCCGCCAACGCGCCGGCCGCCGGCACCATAGAGACCAACTCGTCCATCAACGCGCTGGCCGCCGTGCGCGCCGGCCTGGGCGTGTCGGTGCTGGAGCCGGTCACCGCCTACGGCACGCCCATGCCGGGCGTGGCGATCCGTTCCATCGACCTGGACATACCATTTTTCTTCGGCGTCATCACGCCGCAGGCCCAACCGCCCTCGTCCGCCTGCCTGGCCGCCGCCGCCACGCTGGCCGAGGCCGCCGCCGCGCTGCTGCCCGGTTTCGTCCGGCATGACGCCTGCGAACACGGCGCGCTGCTGCAATCGGTCTACGGCGACGACGCGCCCAGCCTGCCCGACGGCCCCGGCGACGCCGCCGTCGCGCCTGCCCCGGCCCGCGCCGCCGACGCCCCCAATACGGAAACACCCCGCCATGACTAAGCCCGACGCCGGCCTCGCCGCGCTGGAAACGCGCCTGCGCCAGGACCTGTCCTGGCTCGAACTCCCCGCCAGGAACTGGGTCACGCCCCGCCTGGAAAACGGCCAGCCCGTGCTGGACGTGGCCATCATCGGCGGCGGCATGGCCGGCCTGGCCGCGTCCGCCGCGCTGACGCATCTGGGCGTGAACGCGCCCATCTTCGACCAGTCGCCCGAAGGCTATGAAGGCCCCTGGGCCACCACCGCGCGCATGGAAACGCTGCGCTCGCCCAAGCAGCTGACCGGCCCCGCGCTGGGCCTGCCGGCGCTGACCTTCCGCGCCTGGTTCGAAGCCCAGTTCGGACTGGAAGCCTGGGACGCGCTGGACAAGATCCCGCGCCTGCAATGGATGGACTACCTGCGCTGGTACCGCCGCGTGCTGGGCCTGGACGTGCGCAACGAACATCGCGTGCTGGCCGTGCTGCCGCGCGCCGACGGCCTGGTCCGGCTCGATATCGAATCCCCCGCCGGCCGCCACGCGGTGCTGACGCGCCGCGTGGTGCTGGCCACCGGCCGCGACGGCCTGGGCGGCGCCTACGTGCCCGGCTTCGCGCACAAGATCCCGCGCGCGCGCTGGGCGCACTCGTCCGACGTCATGGACTACGCCACGCTGGCCGGCAAGCGCGTCGGCGTGGTGGGCGCGGGCGCGTCCGCCATGGACAGCGCGGCCACCGCGCTGGAAGCCGGCGCCGCCAGCGTCGACCTGCTCATCCGCCGCGACGACATTCCGCGCATCAACAAGGGCAAGGGCGCCGGCAACCCCGGCCTGACCCATGGCCACCTGAACCTGCCCGACGACTGGAAGTGGAAGATCCGCCACTACATCAACGCCGCCCAGGTGCCGCCGCCGCGCGGCAGCACGCTGCGCGTGTCGCGCCACCCGAACGCCCGCTTCAACCTGGGCTGCGGCGTGCAGGACCTGGCGCTGGTCGACGACGAGATCCGCGTGACCACGCCCAAGGGCGAGTTCGCGCTGGACTTCCTGATCTTCTCGACAGGCTTTCGCATCGACTGGACCGCGCGGCCGGAGTTCGCCGCGCTGGCCCCGCACGTGCGCGCCTGGGGCGACCGCTACACGCCCGCCGCCGGCGACGAGGACCAGGAACTGCATGACTCCCCCGACCTGGGCCCCGCCTTCGAGCTGCAGGAAAAAACGCCCGGCGCCTGTCCCGGGCTGGACCGCGTGCACTGCTTCTCGTACCCGGCCGCGCTGACACACGGCACGGTGTCGGGCGACATCCCCGCCATCAGCGAGGGCGCGAAGCGCCTGGCCCAAGGCATCGCCGGGCTGTTCTACCGCGAGGACGTGGCCACGCACTACGCCAACATGGAAGCGTTCTCCGAGCCGGAAGTGTTCGGCGACGAATGGACGCCCGCGCCACCGCCCTCGGCCGTATCCGCGCAGCCGGCAACGGCGGCAGCGCCCACGCAAGCCCGCACGCATACAGCGCCAGCCACCGCCGCCACGGAGACCGCCAAATGACCGGCTGGCTACTGCGCCGCATCGCGCAAGCCGCGGTGGTGGTGTTCCTGATGACGCTGATCGTCTTCATCGGCCTGCACGCCATCGGCAATCCGGTGGACATCCTGATCGGCCAGGACGTGGACCAGGTGGACCGCGCCCGCATCATCGCCGAGCTGGGCCTGGACAAGCCGCTGTGGCAGCAGTATCTGGGCTTCCTGAACGGCGCGCTGCACGGCAACCTGGGCAACAGCTTCGTCTACAACATCCCGGCCGTGGAACTGGTGATCCAGCGCCTGCCGGCGACCTTCGAGCTGGCCATCGCCGCCATGCTGCTGGCGGTGCTCATCGGCCTGCCGCTGGGCCTCCTGGCCGGCCTGTATCCGGACAGCCGGTACTCCAAGCTGATCATGGCGGGCAGCATCGTGGGCTTCTCGCTGCCCACGTTCTGGATCGCGCTGATGCTCATCATGACCTTCAGCGTGTCGCTGGGCTGGCTGCCGGCCAGCGGCCGCGGGCAGACGGTGGAGTTGCTGGGCTTCCAGTGGTCCTGGCTGACCGCCGACGGCTGGCGTCACCTGATCCTGCCGGCCTTCAACCTGTCGCTGTTCAAGATTTCGCTGGTCATCCGCCTGACGCGCGCCGGCGTGCGCGACGTGCTGCCGCAGGACTACGTCAAGTTCGCCCGCGCCAAGGGCCTGTCGCCGGTTCGCGTGGTGGGCGTGCACGTGCTGCGCAACACCATGATCCCGCTGGTGACGGTGCTGGGCCTGGAGCTGGGCTCGACCATCGCCTTCGCCGTGGTCACCGAGAGCATCTTCGCCTGGCCCGGCGCCGGCAAGCTGATCCTGGACAGCCTGAACGCGCTGGACCGCCCGGTGATCGTGGCCTACCTGATCGTGGTGGTCTGCCTGTTCGTCACGCTGAACCTGATCGTGGACATTCTTTATAAAGTGCTGGACCCGAGGGTGCGGCTGGAGGCCTCGGCATGAGCGCGGCATCAACACCTACCCCGACGCCCGCCCTGCGCCGCGAATCCCCCTGGCGCCGCAACCTGGCCGAGTTCCTGTCGTCCAAGACCGCCGTCGTCGGCCTGGCCGTGTCGCTGCTGCTGATCCTGGCCGCCGCGCTGGCGCCCTGGATCGCGCCGCAGAATCCCTATGACCTGCTGCAGATCGACGTGCTGGACGCGCGCCTGACGCCGGGCAGCATGAACGGGCTGGACACCTTCCGCTACTGGCTGGGCACCGACGGCCAGGGCCGCGACCTGCTGTCGGGCATTCTCTACGGCCTGCGCATCAGCCTGGTGGTGGGCGTGGGCTCGGCGCTGATCGCCGGCGTGGTCGGCACGCTGCTGGGCCTGCTGGCCGCCTATGCCGGCGGCAAGACCGACGCGCTGATCATGCGGCTGGTGGACCTGATCCTGTCCTTCCCGTCCATCCTGGTGGCCATGATGATCCTGGCCTACCTGGGCAAGGGCGTGGGCAACGTGGTGCTGACCCTGGTGATCCTGGAATGGGCCTACTACGCGCGCACCGCGCGCGGCCAGGCCCTGGTCGAGCGCCGCCGCGAATACGTGGAAGCGGCCCGCTGCCTGGACATCCCGGACTGGCGCATCATGTTGAAGCACATCCTGCCCAACTGCCTGCCGCCGCTGATCGTCATCGGCACGCTGCAGATCGCGCGCGCCATCACGCTGGAAGCCACGCTCAGCTTCCTGGGCCTGGGCGTGCCCGTGACCGAGCCGTCGCTGGGCCTGCTGATCTCGAACGGCTTCCAGACCATGCTGTCCGGCGAATACTGGATCAGCTTCTATCCCGGCATCGCGCTCCTGATCACCATCGTGGCGATCAACCTGGTGGGCGACCGCCTGCGCGACGTGCTGAACCCGAGGAACCACAAATGAGCGCCGCCCATCACGACGCGGCCTCGCGCCCGGCCGCCGCGCCCGCGACGCTGGAAGTGCGCGACCTGCGCACCCATTTCTTCACCCGCGCAGGCACGCTGCCCGCCGTGGACGGCGTGTCCTTCACGCTGGAACGCGGCAAGATCCTGGGCCTGGTCGGCGAGTCCGGCTCGGGCAAGTCCGTCACCGGCTTTTCCATCATGGGACTGGTCGACGCGCCGGGCCGCGTGGTCGGCGGACAGGTCCTGTTCCAGGGCCGCGACCTGACGCAGCTGGCGCCGCGCGAGCTGCGCAAGCTGCAGGGCAACCGCATCGCCATGATCTTCCAGGATCCGATGATGACGCTGAACCCCGTGCTGCGGGTAGACGCGCAGATGATCGAAACCGTGCGCGCCCACAGCAAGGTCAGCCGCGCCCAGGCGCGCGAACTGGCCCGCGACACGCTCGGCATGATGGGCATCCCCAGCCCCGAGGAACGGCTGCTGGCCTACCCGCATCAACTATCCGGCGGCATGCGCCAGCGCGTGGCCATCGCCATCGCCATGCTGCACCGGCCGGACCTGATCATCGCCGACGAACCCACCACGGCGCTGGACGTCACCATCCAGGCGCAGATCCTGTCCGAGGTGCAGAAGCTCGCGCAGCAGCACGGCACCAGCCTGATCTGGATCACCCACGATCTGTCCGTGGTGGCCGGCCTGGCCGACGAAGTGGCCGTGATGTACGCCGGCCGCATCGTCGAGCACGGCACGGTCGACGACGTGCTGGACCGTCCGCAGCATCCCTACACCGTGGGCCTGATCGACAGCCTGCCCAGCAACAACCGGCGCGGCCAGCGGCTGCGCCAGATTCCCGGCATGACGCCCAACCTGCTCAACCTGCCCCTGGGCTGCGCCTTCGCCACGCGCTGCGCGCGCGCCAGCGCCGCCTGTATCCGCACACCCCTCATCAGCGAGGCCCTGCCCGGCCACCGCGTGCGCTGCTTCCACCCCACCATCCAGATCCGGGAGGTGGCGGCATGAGCGGCACCGAGCGCCAAACGGACGCAGCGCGGCGCGACGCCACGGCCAACCCGGCGCGCGACGCGCAGGACGCCACGGCGACGCAGGGCGACGCCACGCCCCTGATCGAGCTGCGCAACGTCAGCAAGCGCTTCGGCGAACGCCCCGTGGGCGCCGCCGGCCGCCTGTTGCAACGCGCCGGCCTGTCCAGGCCGCCCGCCGTGACCCGCGCCGTGGACGGCGTGGACCTGATCGTGCGGCCCGGCGAAGTGGTCGGCCTGGTCGGCGAGTCCGGCTGCGGCAAGTCCACGCTGGGCCGCGTCGCGGCCGGCCTGCTCACGCCGTCCGGCGGCGAGGTCCGCATCAACGGCCTGCGCCCCGCCGACATGACGCCGGCCCAGGCGCACCAGGCCCGCCTGAAAGTCCAGATGATCTTCCAGGACCCCTACGCCAGCCTCAACCCGCGCCTGCGCGTGGACGAGATCGTGGGCGAGGCCGCGCGCATCCATGGTTTGGTCGGCCGGGGCGAGTTCGACGACTACGTCAGCGCCCAGCTGCAGCGCGCCGGCCTGGATCCGGCCCTGCGCCAGCGCTATCCCCACCAGTTCAGCGGCGGCCAGCGCCAGCGCATCGGTATCGCCCGCGCGCTGGCGGTGCAGCCGTCCATGCTGGTCTGCGACGAGGCCGTGGCCGCGCTGGACGTATCGATCCAGGCGCAGATCCTGAACCTGTTCATGGACCTGCGCGAGGACCTGGGCCTGACCTACCTGTTCATCAGCCACGACCTGGGCGTGGTCGAGCACCTGTCGGACCGCGTGGTCATCATGTACCTGGGCCGCGTGGTCGAGACCGCCACCGTGGAAGAGGTGTTCCAGCGCCCCAACCATCCCTACACCCAGGCGCTGCTGGCCGAGATCCCCGACCTGAAGTCGCGGCGCAAGGTCTTCACCGCCATCAAGGGCGAGATCCCCAGCCCGCTCAACCCGCCCGACGGCTGCCATTTCCATCCGCGCTGCCCGCATGCGATGCCGCGCTGCAAGACCGAGGTTCCCACATTGAAGGGAATCGCCATCAACCACCATTCCGCCTGTCATTTGAACGACATGCACTGATCGCAAGCGGCTGGCATGGCGCCAGCCCCTGCCGTTCCCCCTCACCAAGGACCCCGAACATGAAACGCCTGATCCTCTCCACCCTGGCCGCCGCCCTTCTGGGCGCGTCCGCCGCCGCCTCGGCCGACAAGCTGTCCATCGGCTTCGCCGACCCGCTGTCCTCGCTGGATCCGCAGCTGAACAACCACGCCGGCGACCGCTCGGTGGCCCTGCACTTCTGGGACCTGCTGATCGAGAACAAGTGGAACAAGCTGCAACCCGGCCTGGCCGTCAGCTGGAAGCCGCTGGACGACAAGACCTGGGAATTCAAGCTGCGCGAAGGCGTGAAGTGGCAGGACGGCACGCCCTTCACGGCCGACGACCTGATCTACTCCTACACCCGCGCCCGCGCCGTGCCCGGCAGCGTGGCCACCTACGCAGGCTACCTGCGCACCATCGACTCGATGAGCGCCAAGGACCCGCTGACCCTGATCGTCAAGACCAAGGCTCCCAATCCCGACCTGCCGCTGAACCTGGCCTCGGTGCACGTGGTCAGCAAGCACGTGGGCGAGAAGTCCAGCACCGAGGACTACAACTCGGGCAAGGCCATGGTCGGCACCGGCCCCTACAAGTTCGTGTCCTACACCCCCGGCGACCGCGTCGTCATGGCGCGCAACGACGGCTACTGGGGCGACAAGCAGATCTGGGATCAGGTCAACTACCGCTACATCAACAACGCCGCCGCCCGCACCGCCGCGCTGCTGGCCGGCGACGTGGACGTGATCGACAAAGTCTCGGTGTCCGACCTGGCCAAGCTGCAAAAGGCGCCCAACGTCTCGGTCTATCCCTACGACGGCCTGCGCGTCATGCTGCTGCAACCCAGCTTCAACCCCGCGTCCAGCCCGTACATCACCGACAACGCCGGCAAGCCGCTGGACAAGAACCCGCTGCTGGACGTGCGCGTGCGCCAGGCGCTGAACCTGGCCATCAACCGCAAGGCCATCGCCGACCGCATCCTGCAGGGTGCCGCCACCGAGGCCAACCAGTGGATGCCCAAGGGCACCTTCGGCTACAACCCCGACGTCAAGGACATCCCCAACGACGTGGCCCAGGCCAAGAAGCTGCTGGCCGAGGCGGGCTTTCCCGACGGCTTCAAGCTGACCATGCACGTGCCCAACGACCGCTACCCGCAAGGCCCGGAAACGGCCCAGGCGGTGGCGCAGTTCTGGACCCGCGTGGGCGTGAAGACCCAGGTGGAAGTGGTGCCGTGGGCCGTGTACTCGGGCCGCGCCAACAAGAACGAGTTCGCCATGAGCATGCTGGCCTGGGGCAACGGCACCGGCGAAGCCAGCTACGCGCTGGTCAACATCCTGGCGACCGTCGATGCCAAGAAGGGCCTGGGCGCGTCCAACTGGGGCCACTACAGCAACCCCAAGGTCGACGCCGCGCTGGAGCAGTCCACCTCGGAATTCGACGTGGCCAAGCGTGAAGCCATCCTGCGCGACTCGGTCAAGCTGGTGGCCGACGACGTGGGCATCATCCCGCTGTTCCACTACAAGAACATCTGGGCCGCCAAGAAGGGCCTGAAAGTCACCCCCATGACCAGCGACCGCACCGCCGCCATGATGGTGACCAAGGACTCGGGCAAGTAAGGCAGGCACCATGGTTCCCACCCTGAGCATCCAGCCCGCCGACGCGCTCATCGACGTGCCGCGCGGCATCCGCGTCGAGCACGTCGCGCCCGGCCAGACCGTCGAGATCACCGCGCTCACCCGCCGCAACGGCGTGCTGTGGCAAAGCCACGCCGCCTTCGTCGCGGGCGAGGACGGCAGCGTGGACCTGACGCGCGACGCGCCCGTCTCGGGCGACTACGCCGGCGTCTCGCCCATGGGCCTGATCTGGTCGCAGTCCCCCGTGGACTCGCCCAGCCGCGAGCCCTTCAACCATCCCGTCACCGAGCCGCTGGTCACCGAGGTCCTGGCGCGCGCCGCCGGCGCACAGGTCCAGGGCCAGTTCACGCAGCGCCTGGCCGCCGAGGGCGTGACGCGCCAGGACGTGCGCGAGCACGGCCTGGTCGGCACGCTGTACCTGCCGCCCGGCGCGGCGCCCGGCTCGCATCCCGCCGTGCTGATCCTGAACGGGTCCGGCGGCGGCATCAACGAACCGCGCGCCGCGCTGTACGCCTCGCGCGGCTACGCCGCCTTCGCGCTGGCCTATTTCAAGGCGCCGGGCCTGTCGGACTACATCTCCAACACCCCGCTGGAATACTTCCAGACCGGCCTGCGCTGGCTGCGCGACAAGGTCCGGCCCAAGCACGACTTCGTCGCCGTCAGCGGCCAGTCGCGCGGCGGCGAGCTGGTACTGCTGCTGGGCGCCACCTTCCCCACGGAAGTGTCGGCCGTGGTCGCCTACGTGCCCGGCGCCGTGGTCCATAGCGGCCAGAACGCCTGCGACCCCAAGATCGGCCGCGAAGGCCCGACCTGGCTGCTGGGCGGCAAGCCCCTGCCCCACGTCTGGGAAAACAACCGCACCGCCACCTGGGCCCCGTTCGACGAAGGCCCCTCGCCGCACCGCCACGAGAAGGCCATCCTCACCGCCCTGCAAGACCCCGACGCCGTGGCCCGCGCCCGCATCAAGGTCGAGGACATCCAGGGTCCGGTCATGCTGCTGTCCGCCACCGACGACGGCTCCTGGCCGTCCAGCCTGTACTCGAAGATGGTGCGGGACAAGCTGACGGAAGTGGATCACCCCTATCCCGTCCGGTGGCTGGATTACGAGAACGGCGGCCACTCCATCCTGTTCCCCTACGTGCCCACCACCCAACTGGTCTATGCCCACCCCGTATCCGGCAAGATCAGCACCAGCGGCGGCAATCCCAAAGACAACGCCCGCGCCGACCAGGAATCCTGGGAAGGCGTGCTGAAGTTCCTGGACGCGGCGGTGAAGGCGCGGGCAAGCGGCGGCCACGCCCGCCCGTCCGCGCAGCGCAACGACGCCGACGTCACGGCCCAGCCCGGCCGCGCCGGCTGAACGACACACCCGGAGACTCATTCCATGGCACAACAACCCATCGTCTACGACGCCGCCCAGGATCTGGTGGACCAGCTCGTCGGCCTGAAATCCGACGACGCCACCTACGCCGTGCGCCACCAACGCGACAAGGTCGCCGCCGCCACCCAGGGCAGCTATGACGCGCTGTTCGACCCCGCCCTGCCCGGCCTGACCCTGGCCGAGCGCCTGCTGGTCGCACTGTATGCCGCGCGCCTGACGCCCGCCCCCGAGCTGACCGCGCACTATCGCCAGCGCGCCATCGACGCCGGCACCAGCGCTGCCGATATCCAGGTCGCTGAAACCGGCAAGCCGGCGGACGCCGCCGACACGCGTCTGACCGCCATCCTGGAATTCACGCGCAAACTGATCGAAAAGCCCGTCGAGGGCGACGAGGCCGCGCTCAAGACCCTGCCCGCCGCCGGCGTATCCACGCCCGCCGTGGTCACGCTGTCGCAGTTGGTGGCCTTCCTGTCGTACCAGGTGCGGCTGGTGGCCGGCCTGAAGGCAATGCAGGCCCAGGCCAGCCGCCCCGCCAGCGCCGCCGCCACGCCGCCCGCGCCGCATCCGGCCAACACCGCCGCCACCGCGCCCGGCGACGCCATCAGGCTGCGCGGCTTCACCAATGAATCGCTGGAATGGAAAGCCTGGCTGGACGTGGTCGACCTGGAACAGGCCACGCCCGAACAGATCGCCATCCTGGAAGAAAGCCACCCCAAGGCCAAGGTCTCGGACTACTACCGCTTCCTGGTGCACCAGCCCGAGATCCTGCGCCAGCGCTCCACCGCCTTCAATGCCATCATGTACGCCCCCGGCGGCATGTCGCGCGCCGAGCGCGAGCTGGGCGCCACCGTGGTGTCGCGGGTGAATGGCTGCGTGTATTGCGCATCGGTCCACGCCCAGCGCTTCGAGCAGCTGGCCAAGCGCAACGACGTCATCGCCCAGGTGTTCGAGAACCCGGCCACCGCCGGCACCACGGCGCGCGAACTCGCCATCGGCGCGTTCTCGATCCAGCTCACCGACGCGCCGGCATCGGTCAACGCCGACAGCATCCAGGCCCTGAAGGACGCCGGCCTGAACGACGGCGAGATCCTGGACCTGCTGCACTCGGATGCGATCTTCGCCTGGGCCAATCGTTTGATGCTGAACCTGGGCGAGCCGGTCTACGCGGCGGCCTGATCATGCGGGTTCCGGCGCCTTGCGCGCCGGGCATCCCATCCGTCGATGTCCGGCGCCGTGCCGCCGGACATCCACTACCGCGCTCATGACCGGAGCGGGATGCCAAACCGCTACGGCGGCGGCGGGCTGGCAAGCCTGCGCACCGCCGGCCGCCATCCGCCGCTCAATGCTCCGGCATCGCCGAGGAATGGTGGCTGGTGATGCGCCAGTCCTGGCCGTTCCACGCGTAGGTATAGGTATAGCGCGCGGCCACCGAACGGCCGTCTTCGAACTTGAAGGTGTACAGCCCGCTGGCGATGGCATCGTTGCAACCGATGCGCACCGCCCGGCTGTTGATGCTGCCCACCGGATGCCTTTCCATGAAGTGCACGAAATAATCGCGCTTGGCGTCCCGCGTCAGCCGGGGCGTGTTGGACATCGTGGGCAGCAGCACCGCGTCGTCCTCGTACATGGACACCACCTTGTCCGGATTGCCCGTCTTGAGCATGTCGTTCCAGCGTTCGAACTGATCCGCGATTTCGCTCTCGGTGGTCGGTTTGCAAGTCTCTGCTTGCGCCGCGTAGGGAATGGCGCACAGCGCCAGAGACAGGATCAGCGTGGAACGTTGCATTCAAGGACTCCTTGGCCGTCAGGCCGCTAACACCCGCCGCGCGGCTCACAAGCCCGATCGGCCCGGGAGC